>JBDSTJ010000414.1:0-2689 GCA_039928335.1 Streptosporangiaceae bacterium
AGGCCCGGCCGGCGGACTTCCACCGGCGCATGAGATCACGGTATTCGGCGGCGGTATCGGTCCACTGGGTGGAGCCCGACAGCGCCTCGGCCTCGGCGACCAGGCGTTCCTTGTCCTTCTGGGCGACCGAACGCTGGTCCTCCAGGGAGGAGAAGTAGACCTTGCGGCGCTTGGTGAAGGCGTTGCGCGCCGACGACAGGCGCTTCCACAGGACCGTCTCGGTGGCGCGGTCGATGCGCTCGGCGGCCTTCCACTCCTCCACCAGGACCCGGAGGCGTTCGCCGCCGTTCTTCCAGTGGGTCTCCTCGGTCGCGATCCGCTCGGCCTCGGCGACGATCCGCTCCTTGGCCTCCTTGGCCGCGCCGCGGGCGTGGTCCCGGGCGACCTTGAGCTCCTCACGCTTCTTGCCCATCAGTTCGGTCAGGCCGTCGAGCCGCTTGAGCAGCGAATCGAGGTCACCGACCGCGTGCGCCTCGACCACGGACTCGCGGAGCCGCTCGATGCCGGTCTGGGCCTGGGCCGGAGCCAGATCGGTGGTCTTCATCCGCTGTTCGAGCAGACCGATCTCGGTCGAGAGGGAGTCGTACTTCCGCTTGAAGTAGGCAAGGGCATCCTCGGGGGCTCCTGCCTGCCAGGAACCCACGACCCGCTCGCCGTCCGCGGTCTTCACGTAGACCGTGCCCTCTTCATCGACACGGCCCCACGGATCTGTGGCGCTGGACACCCTTGCCTCCTGCGTCATGGTCCCGGTTGTCTCTTCACGACCGGACCTACCAAACCTTAGCCCCCCGATGCGCTGTTACTCCGCGATCGTGACGCTGTTGATTTCGACCTTTTTCTTCGGTTTGCCGTCGTCCGCGGGCTCGGAGCCCGCCTTGCCCACGGCTTCGATCTTGTCGAGACCCCCGGTGACCTTGCCGAAGACCGTGTAGTCGGCCGGCAGGTCGTCCCAGTCCTAGTAGACGATGAAGAACTGCGAGCCGTTGGTGCCGGCCCCCGCGTTCGCCATCGCCAGGACACCCTTCTTGTACTTGGCGCCCGCGGTGTTCTCGTTGGCGAACTGGAAGCCGGGGCCGCCGCTGCCCGACGCCGAAGGGTCACCGCACTGCAGCACGTTCGTGGTGAGCCGGTGGCACTCGGTCTTGTCGAAGTAGCCCTTCTTCGCCAGGTAGGCGATCGCGTTCGTGGTGCACGGCGCCTTCTTGCCGTCCAGCTCGAACTTGACCTCGCCGACGCTGGTCTTGACAGTCGCCTCGACCGCGCCCTTGTAGGCGGGCTTGACCGGCGGCTTGCCGACATCCTTGGACGCTTTCTCGCCCGCGGTCGCCGGGTACTGGCACTCCCCGGGCTTGCCCGTGGGCGTGGGTGTCGCGCTCGCGCTCGGCGTGCTCGACGGGGAGGCCACGGCCTCGGCCTGGGGATCCTTGTCGTCGCCGTCCTTGAGCGCGAAGATCAGGCCGCCGACCGCGGCGACACCGACCACTGCGGCCGCGACACCGCCGATCGCCTTGTTCCGGCGGCCAGCGGCATCCTCTGCCACCCGGCGTGCCTGCTGACGCTCGAACTTCTGCCGCGCCAGTTCCTTCTCGCGGTCTTTGCCAGCCACCCGGCCGCCTCCTCGGTCCTGCCGAACCTCTGTCTGGAAGATCAGTGCTGGGCATCGTATCGGTCCCCGGCCCCCGCCGCTTCCACCCGGGGACACGCGTATCTCATTCGCGACCGCCCCGATCACGCCGGTAGTCTTGCGGTTTACCTTCCGTGCATCCAAGCGGCTGTGTCGTCCGTGCCGCACAGAGAGAGGCCGACCGTGCTCGTCGCCGGGTTTCCAGCAGGCTCCTTCGCCACGAACTGCTACGTCGTGGCCCCTGCCGCTGGCGAGGAATGTGTGATCATCGATCCGGGGCAGGACGCCGTGGACGGGGTCGAGGAGATCCTCAAGGAGCACCGGCTCAAGCCCGTCGCGGTCATCCTGACCCACGGCCACCTCGACCACGTGTGGTCGGTGGCCCCGGTCTGCGGGGCCAGGAACGTGCCGGCCTGGATCCACCCGGACGACCGCGACCTGCTGTCCGACCCGGCCAAGGGCTTCGGGGTCACCTCCGCGCAGTTGTTCGGCGGCCTGACCCTGACCGAGCCCGACGACGTGCGGGAGCTCACCGACGAGGCGGTGCTCGAGTTGGCCGGGCTGGAACTGACCGTCAACCATGCCCCGGGCCATACGCCCGGGTCGGTGACGTTCCGGACCCCCTATGACGATCTCCAGATCATGTTCTCCGGTGATCTGCTGTTCGCGGGGTCCATCGGCCGCACCGACCTCCCGGGCGGGGACCACGAGGCCATCCTGCGCAGCCTGGCGAACGTCTGCCTGCCGCTGCCGGACGAGACCGTGGTGCTTCCCGGGCACGGTTCCCAGACGACAATCGGCCAAGAGCGCGCCACCAACCCGTATCTGACCGGGCTGAAGCCGCCGGCCAAGGGCTTGTGAGAGAGACTCATGACCACTTTTCAGGCCCCCAAGGGGGTCAGCGAGTACGTCCCGCCGCGCTCGGCCGCGCTCCTCGCCGCGCGCGACGCCTTCGCCGCCGCGGCGACCCGGGCCGGCTACTCCTACCTTGAGCTGCCCGTCTTCGAGGACACCCAGCTGTTCTCCCGGGGCGTCGGAGAGTCCACCGACGTGGTCAGCAAGGAG
>JBDSTJ010000415.1:0-2936 GCA_039928335.1 Streptosporangiaceae bacterium
GGGCCGGGCAGATCACGGTCACCGACACCAACCAGCGGGCACTCGAGCTGGCCTGGAAGAGCTTCGCGCTGTCCGGTGCCGAAGCCGACTTCCGGCACGGCTCGCTCTTCGAGCCGGTGCCAGGGACATACGACCTGATCGTCTCCAACCCGCCGTTCGTGATCTCCCCGGACGGCAGGTTCGGTTACCGCGAGTCCGCTCTGGCCGGCGATGACCTGTGCCGACTGCTGGTCGAGCAGGCCCCCGACCACCTGAACGACGGCGGTTGGTGCCAGCTCCTGGCCAACTGGCTGCACGTCGAGGGCGAGTCCTGGGAGGACCGCGTCGCCGGCTGGATCGACGGCTGCGACGCCTGGGTCGTCCAGCGGGACGTCCAGGACCCCGCCGAGTACGCGGAGCTGTGGCTAGGGGATTCATGCGAGACGGGCAGCCCGCAGTACCGGCAGCGGTACGGGGAGTGGCTCGACTACTTCGCCAGGAACAAGGTCACCGGCATCGGATTCGGCTGGATCAGCCTGCGCAAGGGCGGCGGCGCGGTCCGGATCGAGGAGCTCCGGCACGCGGTGGAACAGCCCGTCGGCGGCTATGTCGAGACCGTACTGGACGGGTTCGCGGCGGCCCGGCTCGGAGTTTCGGACACCGTTCGCACCGCCGAGGGCATCGTGCAGGAACAGATCGGCCCGCCCGGTGCGGACGACCCCGAACGGATCGTGCTCCGGCAGACCGCCGGGCTGCGCCGCGCCGCGGGTGTCGGCACGGTCGAGGCGGCGCTGGCCGGGGTGTGCGACGGGACGATTCCGCTGGAGCCGCTGCTCGGCGCGATCGCCCAGCTGACCGGCATGGACGAGCAGTCAGTCCGCGACCACACGCAGGCGGTTCTTCCCGAGCTCATCGCCGATGGTTTCTTCTACAACGGGTGACTGAATGGACACGTTGGCGGAATGTCACGTTCCCAGGCGGCCTCAACCGGCCATCGGGATGGTGATGCGGGTCATACCTCCCCTAACGTTCGCCGCCAGGTGCTAGGAGGCGGAGGAGTGTGATGGGGCAGCATTCTGGCCTGATGTCGCCATGGGATGCGAAGCCCTGGTACACGGCTCCGTTTCGGTGGATGTTCTGGCCTTTCACGCTGGTTCTGAAACCACTCTTCCAGTGGATGGCCGGCACGAAGACCTTCGCGGCTGTCGGCCCCCGGTTCGTACCCAAGCTCGACAAGGCCGTGCACCGGATGTCCGGTGGGCGGCTGCTGGCGAGCCGGTCGCTGGTCCCGACCCTGCTCCTGGTCACCACCGGGCACCGGACCGGCCGTCAGCGGCTCGCCCCGATGACGTGCCTGCCCGAGCCCGACGGGAGCTTCCTGGTCGTCGGCTCCAACTGGGGTAAGGAGGACCACCCGAACTGGTCGATCAGCCTGCTGCGCCGGCCGAACGCGACCGTGGTCTACCGGGGATATGAGATCCCCGTGGTGGCCCGGCTACTGGAGGGGCCCGAGCGGGACTACGCGTGGCCGAGGCTGCTGCGGGTCTGGCCGGTGTATGACCGGTACGCCCTGCGCTCCGGCCGGAAGCTCCGGGTGTTCCGGCTGATGCCCCAACTCGTCAGCCTGCGCGGCGCGGACGGGCGGGTTCAGCCGACCGCCTGGTGAGCAGCCGGTGGATCCGGTACGGCCAGAACGGGCCGCCGTAGATCATCCCGGTGTAGCCCTGGACCAGGGTCGCGCCCGCCGCCAGCCGCTCATGCACGTCGTCGGCGGTCTCGATGCCGCCCACCGAGATCAGCGTCAGCCGGTCGCCGGTCCGGGCCTTGAGCAGCTTGAGCACTGCGACGGAACGGGCCCTGAGCGGTGCCCCGGACAGGCCCCCGGTCTCCTTGACGATCTCCGGGTCGCTCACCAACCCGTCCCGGCTGATCGTGGTGTTCGTCGCGATGATCCCGTCGAGGCCCAGTTCCAGGGCGAGGTCGGCGACGGCCTCCACGTCGGCGTCGGCCAGGTCGGGGGCGATCTTCACCAGCAGCGGGGTGTCGCCCTTGGCCCCCTGCACGGCCTGGAGCAGCGGCCGGAGCACCTCGACGGCCTGCAGGTTTCGCAGCCCGGGAGTGTTGGGGGAGCTGACGTTCACGACCAGATAGTCGGCGAGCGGGGCGAGCAGGCGGGTGCTCTTCACGTAGTCCGCGGCCGCGTCGGCCTCCGCGACGGTCTTGGTCCTGCCGATGTTCACTCCGACGATCACGTTTCTGGGCCGGCGCAGCCGTGGGGCCGCGGCGGCCGCCCCACCGTTGTTGAAGCCCATCCGGTTGATGATCGCGCGGTCCTGGGGGAGCCGGAACAGGCGCGTGCGGGGATTGCCCGGCTGGGGTTGGCCGGTCAGGGTGCCGATCTCGACATGGCTGAAGCCGAACGAGCCGAGCGCCTCGTAGGCCACCGCGTCCTTGTCGAAGCCGGCGGCGACGCCCAGCGGGCCGGGGAACACCAGACCCAGTGCTCTGACCGGCTGCCCCTGGGCGGCGGTGAACCGGCGGAGCGCCCTGGTCAGACCGGGGATCGCCTGCATCAGCCGCAGGCCGCGCAATGTGAGGTGGTGGATGCGCTCGGGGTCGATCCGCTTGAGCACGAGGGCGAAGACGAGTTCATACATGATGATCTGATTGTCTCAACTCCACACTGAGTGATGGACGGCCGGGCCATCGTGGGTGATGCTGGGGTCTGGGCGGAAGGGGTGCTGGTGGCGAAGCCGCAGAACGACCCGCCGCCCTGCGGGCATTGCGCGGGAACCGGACGGGTCACCTATGAGCGGCCAAGACAGCAGGAGGACGGCTCGGTGACCTGGGTGGACAGCGTGGAGAACTGCCATGTGTGCGGCGGCGGCGGGCTGTGCCGGTGAGGGCCCCCGAGGCCGACCGGTGCGGCAACGACCCCTGCCGGTGGTGCGACAAGG
>JBDSTJ010000416.1:0-3521 GCA_039928335.1 Streptosporangiaceae bacterium
GACACCGCGCCGTACAGGGTGATCCGCGGCCACTCCGGCAGGCCCAGGTCGTACTCGAGGCCCTCGTGGACGACCACGGACGTGCCCAGGGCCGCCACGACGGTCTTCTGGTACATCCGCTGGGTCAGGTCGGCCATGTCGTTGTAGTCGAGATAGGTGCCGTAGGCCTCGAGCATCGTGAACTCGGGATTGTGCGTCGAGTCCGCGCCCTCGTTGCGAAAGTTCCGGTTGATCTCGAAGACCTTCTCGATCCCGCCGACGACCAGCCGCTTGAGATACAGCTCGATCGCGATCCGGAGGTACAGCTCCAGGTCGTAGGCGTTGATGTGGGTCTTGAACGGGCGGGCCGCCGCGCCACCGTGGATCGGCTGCAGCATCGGCGTCTCGACCTCGAGGTAGCCCTCGTCGTGCCAGAAGTCGCGGACCGCCCGCACGGCGGCGCTGCGGGTGTAGGCCATCGTGCGGGCTTCGTCGTTGACGATCAGGTCGAGGTAGCGGTACCGGACCCGCGCCTCGGGATCGGTCAGGCCGGCGTGCTTGTCGGGCAGCGGCCGCAGGCACTTGGACGTGATCGCCCAGCTGTCGGCCATGATCGACAGCTCGCCGCGCCGGGAGGCGATCACCTCGCCCTCGATGCCGACGTGGTCGCCCAGGTCGACGTCGCTCTTCCACGCCTTCAGTGAGTCCTCGCCGACGCCTGCCAGGGAGACCATGACCTGCATCTCGGCGGTGCCGTCGCGGAGTGTGGCGAAGCAGAGCTTGCCGCCGACGCGCGACAGCATGACCCGGCCGGTGATCCCGACCCGATCGCCGGTCGCGGTGTCCGGCTCCAGGTCCGGGTATTTCGCGCGCACCTCGCCGATGGTGGCGGTGCGGGGGAAGCCCACCGGGTAGGGGTCGATGCCGTTCGCCCGGAGCCGCTCCACCTTGTCCAGGCGGACGCGCATCTGCTCCGGGGCGTCGTCGTAGCTCTCGTCACTCACGGGGACAAGGTTATCGAGCGGGCAGGCGTCTACGTACCGGTATTACGTTCGTAGATCAATCGCAGGCCGGTGAGGGTCAGCCAGGGCTCGAAGGTGTCGATTGTCCGGGCTTCCTCCAATACCAGCGGGGCGAGCCCGCCGGTCGCGATGACCTTCACGTCGTCGGGGTTGTCGGCGAGTTCGGCGGTCATCCGCTCGACCAGGCCGTCGACCTGGCCGGCGAACCCGAAGATGATCCCGGACTGGAGCGCCTCGACGGTGTTCTTCGCGATCACGTTGCGTGGCCGGACCAGCTCGATCTTGTGCAGCTGCGCGCCGCGCACCGAAAGCGCGTCGATGGAGATCTCGATGCCGGGCGCGATGGCCCCGCCCACATATTCTCCCTTGGCCGAAATGCAGTCGAAGGTGGTGGCCGTTCCGAAGTCGACGACGATCGCGGGGCCGCCGTACAGGTGAATGGCCGCCAGGGAGTTGACGATACGGTCGGAGCCCACCTCCTTGGGGTTGTCCATCCGCACCGGAACGCCCGTCTTGATGCCCGGCTCGACGATGATCGCGGTGACGTCGCCGTAATAGCGGCGGCACATCTCGCGCATTTCATGCAGCACCGACGGAACGGTCGAGCAGAGGGCGATTCCGCTGATGTCGGTGTCGGCCAGCAACGGGCTCTGCTGGACCAGCCCCTGCAGGACGACGGCGATCTCGTCGGCGGTACGGCGCGAGTCAGTGTTGATCCGCCAATGCTCGATGACCTCGTCGCCCTCGAACAGGCCGAGAACGGTGTGGGTGTTGCCCACGTCGATCGTCAGAAGCATCAGGTTCCCGCTGTCTCGTGAAAGTCGAGGCCGATGTCGAGTACTGGCGCAGAATGCGTCAGGCCGCCTACCGCAAGGTAGTCCACACCGGTCACGGCCACATCTCGCACCCCGTCCAGAGTGAGCCCGCCGCTGGCCTCCAGGGTCGCCCGGCCCGCGGTGAACGTCACCGCCTCGACCAGCTGAGCGGGCGCCATGTTGTCCAGGAGCACATCGGTCGCACCCGCTTCGAGCGCCTCTTCGAGCTGTTGCAGCGTATCCACCTCGACCTGGATATGCAGTTCCGGATAACGCGCCCGAATGGCACGATAGGCCGCCGTGACCCCGCCTGCGGCGGCCACATGATTGTCCTTGATCAGGGCGGCGTCCTGCAGCGACATCCGGTGGTTGACCCCACCGCCGCAGCGCACCGCCCATTTCTGTAGCTGCCGCAGCCCCGGCAGGGTCTTGCGGCTGTCGCGGACCTGCGCCCCGGTGCCCTCCAGCGCCCGCACCCACTGCGCGGTCCGGGTCGCGACGCCCGACAGGTGGGTGAGGAGGTTCAGCGCGATCCGCTCGGCCCGCAGCAGCTTCAGGGTCGGCCCGGTCACGGTCAGCAGGACCTGTCCCGCCTCCACCCGGTCCCCGTCCCGCGCATGCCGCTCCAGCTCGAACCCGCCGAGCACCTCGAACACCACCTCGGCGACGAGCAGCCCCGCCACCGTGCCCTCGGCCCGCGAGGTGAAGTCCGCGGTACTCCGCTGCTCCGGCGGGAAGATCGGCTCAGACGTGACATCGACCTCGCCGTCCTCGGCCAGCGCCGTCCGCACCAGCGCCTTGACCGCCGCCGCGTCCAGTCCCTGGGCCGCCAGCCTCTGCTCCAGCATCATGCTCCCTTGTGCGGTTCGAAGATCGTCGTCATTCCGCGAGTGATCAGGTGACCGTGCCAGCGGAGATCATCCCGCTCCGGGAAGTCCTCGCGCCAGTGGCTGCCCCGCGTCTCCTCCCGCAGCCGCGCCGCCCTGACCACGGCCGTCGCCACCGCATGCAGATTCGTCGCCTCCCAGGTCTCAAGGCAGGGCTCGTAGGACACCCGCGCCCCCAGCTCCACCAGCTCCCGCTCCGCCTGAGCCAGCCCCCCAGCAGTCCGCAACACCCCGCAGAACGCGCTCATGACCCGTTGAACCTCCGCCCGCACCCCCGCCCCCAACAACCCCGCCACCGCATCCCCGCCCAGTGCGGCCGGGGGCGTGGATCCCAGAGCGGTCAGGTCGGTTTGGAGGGTTCGGGCGATGCGTTCGGCGAAGACGAGGCCTTCGAGGAGGGAGTTGGAGGCGAGGCGGTTGGCCCCGTGGACGCCGGTGCAGGCGACCTCGCCGCAGGCGTAGAGGCCCGGGAGGGAGGTGCGCCCGCCGAGGTCGGTGCGGACGCCGCCGCTGGCGTAGTGGGCGGCGGGGACGACCGGGACGGGCTCGCCCAGGGGGTCGACGCCGTGGTCGCGGCAGCTGGCGAGGATGTTGGGGAAGCGTTCCTCCCAGAACCTCTGGCCGAGGTGGCGGCCGTCCAGGTACATGCAGGGCTCGCCGGTCTCCAGCATCCGGTTCATGATCCCCTTGGCGACCACGTCGCGCGGGGCGAGTTCGGCGAGTTCGTGCCGGCCGACCATGAAGCGGGTGCCGGTCCGGTCGACCAGGTACGCGCCCTCGCCCCGGACGGCCTCGGAGATCAGCGGCTGCTGGCCCTG
>JBDSTJ010000417.1:0-6798 GCA_039928335.1 Streptosporangiaceae bacterium
CGACTTCGGGTCCTTCGCCTTCCTGGCCTCGGCGACCAGGGCGCGCAGCCGCTTGAACAACCAGTGGCAGCGCCCGTTCCAGGGCACCGGGGAACAGGCGGCGCAGCAGGCGGCGGCTGCCCTCGGAGAAGGCGCCGGGGAAGTAGGCGACGTTGTCGCCGGTCAGCGGGAACAGCGCGGTGTCCAGGTGGTAGAACCGCGGGTCCACCAGCTGCAGGGTCAGCACGGGGCGGCCGAAGAACTCCTGGGCCTCCTGGTGGGCGGCGATGCCGGTGCGGAAACCCGTCCCCGCGAGAATCATGTGATCAAGGGTCAGGAAGTCGCCTTCGCCCTCGTTGGTGTGGACCGGGTTGAGCACCTCGGCGAAACCATTGCGGCGGAACCAGTCGGCGTAGGCGGGGCCTTCCGCCGCGCGTTCGGCGTAGGCGAACGCGGCACCGTAGACCCTGCCGTCCACCACGAGCGCGCCGTTGGCGGCGAACACCATGTCGGGCAGGCCCGCCTCCGGCGCGATCAGGCTGACCTCGTGGCCGAGTCCGGCATAGGCGGCGCGCAGGGCCTCCCACTGCTCGATCGCCCGCGCCGCGTCGGCGCCCGCCGCCGGGTCCATCCAGGGATTGATCGCGTAGGTGACGGCGAAGTGGTCGGGACGGCACATGAGGTAGTGCCGGCGCACGGCCGCGGAGGTCGCGCCGGCGGGCTCGAGAACGGAGGAGGTCATGAGCTGAAGCCTAGGAACAAGCGACCGGCGATCCAATGCGCCGATCATGCGTCCGACCCGTCCTTCGTTGCGTCGGATGGCATCCCTACGGCGATTCGTTCAGGCCGGGTAGGTGACACCGGTCAGCTCGGTGGAAACCTCCCACAGACGGGCTGCGACCTGCGTGTTGTTGCCGCGCGGCGTCATCTTGACCGTGGTCGGCTTTCCGCGCATCGCGAACAGACCGCGCGGGCCGTAGATCTCACCGGGCCGGACACCCGGGTCGGCCGCGGCACGGAGCGAGGGCAGCGCGCCGTCGGCGGCCGACTGGGCCAGCAACGAGCTGCCGATGGCGTAGTTGAGCCGTTCGAACCTGCTGCCGCTCAGCTCCGCCGAGCTGCCGGTCAGATTGGTGCTGGCATAGCCGGGGTGGGCCGCGACGCTCGTGATCCCGGCGACCCGGCGCTGCAGTTCCTTGGCGAACAGCAGGTTGGCGAGCTTGGCCTGGCCGTAGGCACCCCATTTGTGGTACTTCGACGCGCCCTGCAGATCACCGAAGTCGATCTTGCCGGCCCAGGAGAAGAAGCTGGTCACCGTGACGACCCGCGAGCCCGGCCGCGCCAGGAGGGCGGGCATCAGCAGGCCGGTCAGGGCGAAGTGACCGAGGTGGTTGGTGCCGATCTGCATCTCGAACCCGTCAGCGGTGGCCGCCTTGGGGATCGCCATGACGCCGGCGTTGTTGACCAGGATGTCGAGCCCGTCCTCCGCCTGCTCGGCGGCGAAGGACCGGACCGAGGACAGGTCGGCCAGGTCGAGGGCAGCGAGGGTGAAGTCGCCCTTGGGCGCCTGGTCCCTGAGCCGCTCCAGGGCCGCGCCACCGCGCTCTGGACTCCGGCAGGCGATCACGACGGCCGCCCCGTGCGCACCGAGATGGAGAGCGGTGCAGAAGCCGATCCCGCTGTTCGCGCCGGTGACGATCACCCGTCTGCCGTCGAGATCGGGGATGTTCGCCGTCGTCCAGCCGCTCATCGGCCTACCTCCACCTGGTTGAGGACCCAAATTAGGCCGATCACGAAATATAGGGCAAGGACTAGGCGGGCAGCGTCTTCTCGATCGCGCCGATCACTTCGTCGGTGTCCGGCTCGGCCTGCGGGGAGAACCGGGCCGCGACGGAGCCGTCGGGCGCGATCAGGAACTTCTCGAAGTTCCAGCGGATGTCACCGGTGTGCCCGGCTGCGTCGGGAACCTCGACGAGCCCGCCGTACAGGGGGTGCCTGGCCGCACCGTTGACGTCCACCTTCTCCGTCAACGGGAAGCTCACGCCGTAGGTCGCCGAACAGAACTCGGCGATCTCCTCGGCCGAACCGGGCTCCTGACCCATGAACTGGTTGCAGGGGACGCCGAGGACCGTGAAGCCCCGAGCGGCGTAGGTTTCCTGCAGGCGTTCCAGACCCGCGTACTGAGGCGTGAGCCCGCACTTGGAGGCCACGTTGACCACCAGCACGGCCTTGCCCCGGTACTGACCGAGGTCAGCGGAACCGCCCTGCAGGGAACCGATCTCTACATCGAAGATACTCATGCAGAGATCCTAGACCGGAGTCTCACGGCGCCGTTGCCGGGAGTACTCCCCCACCGGCCCCTAGGAGCCGAGGGTGTTCACGAACAGCGCCAACTGGGTTCCTGCGTTGCCAACGGCACTGAAGGCCTGGTTGACCACACCAGCAGCGTTCCTCGGCTGACTGAGCAGATAGAAGATGACGAAGGCAATCGCCAGGTAGCGGACGTTCTTGTTCATCCAGCGCCGTCCCTCTTGTTACGCAGTGGCACACTGACCCGTTTCAGTTGTGCCCACCTACAGATGCCCGCAAAGAGACTTTCCCATGGCTTCTTCACCATGTTGTAGGGCCATCGTAAGACGTCCGGGGACAACGCGAGAGCCCCGCGCCGGAAAGGCTGCGAGGCTCTGACGATCTTTCTGTGCTATGGGATCGAGCTCGTCATGAACGTCGACAGGGAGTCTGCCGCACCGCCGAGACCGTTGAGGGCCCCCTGGACGACACTGGCGGCACCGTCGGGCCTGTTGATGATGTACCAGATCATGAAGGCGATACCCGCCCACTTCATATATTTATTCATCATCGCTACCTGCGCACCCTTCGCTCACACTCAGTTACTCAGAGTGATACCCGTTGGTGCGCCAGTAGGCGGTTTTGAAACGTAAAGATTTACTTGGCAGCCAGGCTCCGGGGCACGGCCTGGTCCTTCCTGAGGGCCTCGAACAGCTGCTTGGCACGGGAGGGATCCCAGTTGACGTAGGAGCCGGCCGCCGCCGAGCTGCCGAAGCTCCCGAACGGAACACTGAGCGTGAGCCCGTCCCCGCCGGACACTCCGCGCATCGCCCACATCATCCCGGCCAGGTCGGACAGGTCGTCCCCGTTGTCCACGGTGAAGTTGGAGGTCGAGTTGAGGGCGAGCGGAATGCTCTTGAACGGGTTGGCGAGCACCCCGAACGAGGTCGACTTGGAGATCAGCGCGCTGAAGAACTCACGCTGGTGCTTGATCCGCTCCAGGTCCCCGTTGGCGAACTTGCGGGTCCGGACGTAGCCCAGGGCGTTGGTCCCGTTGAGATCCTGGCAGCCCGCCTTGACGTTCAGACCGGCCTTGGGGTCCTTGATCGCGTCCTTGACGCACAGGTTCACGCCGCCGATCGCGTCCACGACGCCCACGAAGCCGCTGAAGCCGATCTCCGCGAAGTGGTCGATGTGGATGCCGGTGGCCTGCTCCACGGTCCGTACCAGCAGTGGGGAGCCGCCGAAGGCGTAAGCCGCGTTGATCTTGTTGGAGCCGTGGCCGGGGATCGGCACATAGGAGTCACGCGGAATGCTCACCAGCGTCGTGCCGCCGTCACCGTAGTGCAGCAGCATGATCGAGTCGGTGCGCTTGCCCTCGGCGCTGCCGGTGCGCAGGTTCTTCTTGTCCTTCTTGGACAGGCCCGCCCGGCTGTCCGAACCGACGATCAGCCAGTTGGTGCCCGGGGTGTCGCCGACCCGGTTGGCGTAACCGGCCAGGGCGCTCTCCCGCTGCAGCCGCGAGTCCAGATAGAAGTAGCCGCCGATGACGGACACCAGCAGGACGACCGCGATGATCGCGGGGATCCGCCACAGCCACGGCCGACGGCTCCGGCGGCGGGGCGGCCGGGCCTCGTCGGGGGGTGCGGTGTGCTCTTCGTAGGGCACGTACGAGACGGGTTCAGCCCGTGCCGTGTTGATCTCCCGTTGTCCGTGCCGCTCCCGGTTGGCCGGGGAGTCACGGAACCAGCCCTCAGGCACTTCGTCCATGGTCCCAACCGTAGGAGATGGAACCGACAAGACATATCGCTCTTGCGAATCATCTTGGTGACGGTCCCTCGTACGACATGACACGGACAATGTCAGTCCTGCGAGTGACACTGACTGTGGCAGAAGTCACGAACGTCCGTCGCACAGGGGTCTGCATGTCGCGTCTACGGGGTCGGTTCAAACCAAAGCCCAGGGTCGTCGAGGAACCTGCGGAGGCTCAGCCCGAGCTGAGTGAGCTGCAGTGGCTGGCGCGGGCCGGCGAGCTGGCCGAGACCAGGCTGAGCACGATGGCGCGCAGACTGCCCGCACTGATCTCCCAGGCGCTTCGGCTGGCCTGGCGGGCCAGTCCCCGCGACACCTTCACGACCCTCATCCTCAACGTCGGCGCGGGCGTGTTCACCGCCTTCGGCCTGCTGGCCACCACCGGTGTCCTCAACGCCCTGCTGGCGGCCGGGCCGACGCCCGACCGGGTCCGCGACTCGATGCCCGCGCTCGCCGTCGTCGCGGCCTCCTACGCGATCAGGGGCGCACTGCAGTCGGGCGCGGGCTGGGCACAGGCCCGGCTGCGGCCACAGATCCGGCGCAAGGTCGAGGTCCAGCTGCTGGAGCTCACCTCCGGGGTACGGCTCAGCGCGCTCGACGACACCGCGTTCCTGGACGACCTGAAACGGGCCGAGACCCGGGGCGTGACGGCCGCGCCGTCGATGGTCACCCACACGATCGACGTGCTCACCGGCACGGTCGGGCTGCTGGCCGCCGCCAGCACCCTGGGCGTCCTGCACCCGGTGCTGCTGCCGCTGCTCATCCTCACCGCGCTGCCCGAGGGCTGGGCCTCGGTCCGGTCCGCCCGGCAGGAGTACCTGACCATGCTCACGCTCGTGGCGAGCCGGCGTCGGCGCTGGATCCTGTCGGACCTGATGACCGAGCGCCGGCACGCCGCCGAGGTGCGGTCGTTCACCGTCCGCGACTTCCTCCTGCACCAGTACGACCGGCTCGCCGGACAGGAGCAGGAACTCACCATCGACCTGGCACGCAGGCAGACGATGACCCGGCTGGCCGGCCAGGCCCTGCAGGGCACCGCCACGACCTTCGTCTATGTCGCGCTCGGGCTGCTGCTGTGGACCGGCAACGTCCCGCTGGCCGTGGCGGGCACGGCAGTCCTGGCCATCCGCACCGGCCAGTCCTCCCTGGCCCGGCTCGTCTACGCGGTCAACCAGTGCTATGAGGAGGGCCTGTACTTCTCCGACTACCTCAACTTCTGCGCCGACGCGGGGGGCAGGTTCACCACTCGGGAGGGCGCCGCCCCGCCCACCTTCGAGACGATCACCGCGGACAACGTGACCTTCACCTACCCGGGGTCGGACTCCCCCGCGCTGCGCGGTGTCACCATCGAGCTGCACCGGGGCGAGGTGGTGGCACTGGTCGGCGAGAACGGCTCCGGCAAGACCACCCTGGCCAAGATCCTCGCCGGGCTGTACGACCCGGACTCCGGTGAGGTCCGCTGGGACGGCACGTCCCTGTGGGAGGTCGACCCCGCCCGACTGCGCGAGCGGATCGCCGTCATCGCCCAGGACCACACGCACTGGCCGATGACGGCCCGGCAGAACATCATCATGGGCCGGCCCGACGAGCCCGCCGCCGTCGACGCGGCCATCCTCAACTCCGGGGCCGACGAGGTGATAGCCGAGCTGGCGCACGGCTACGACACGCTGCTCGACCGCCGCTTCGACGGCGGGGCGGAGCTGTCGGGCGGGCAGTGGCAGCGGCTGGCCGCCGCACGCGGCTTCTACCGGGACGAGCCACTGCTGATCTGCGACGAGCCGTCCGCGGCTCTCGACGCCAGAGCCGAGCACGCGCTGTTCGAGCGGATCAGGGCACACGCCGACGGCCGGACCGTGCTGCTGATCACCCACCGGCTGGCGAGCGTGCGGCACGCCGACCGGGTCTACGTCCTGGACCACGGCAAGGTCATCGAGCAGGGCGACCATGCGGCGCTGATGGCCTCAGAAGGTCTCTACGCCGAGCTCTACTCTCTGCAGGCCTCGGCCTACCAGAGCCGTTTAGAGGGCGCGCAGCCCGTGCAGGAGTCGCTCCAGCACGGCCAGGTCCGGCTGGTGCGCGGTCGTCCGGTGCACCCGCAGCAGCCCCTCCCCGGCCATGTCCGCGATCAGGCCTCGCGCTACGGCCAGCGGGTAGCCGCACAGCGCCGAGATCTCGGCGACCGACCGCCAGTTCCGGCAGGTGTCGAACACCGACCGGTACTCCGCGGTGAAGATGCCGACCTCCCAGGCCGGACGCTCCTGCGCGAGCACCTGCGCCTCGACCGGGAGCCGCAGGCGCGACTGCGCCCGGCCGCCGGCCATCTCGAAACGCTCGCTCACCGGGACCTCCGTCCAGTCCCGAACAGGACACACCACGAGCTGGTCCTGCGGGTTACGGCAAGGTGTCACCGGCGTAAAGGTGTCTTCCCACCCGGGTGCCCGCGTCGGCATAGGGTGAAGCAATGACCGCCCCCCGGTTGCCCGAACACCTCGAACTGCTGCTGACCGATGAGCCGGTCTTCGACCTCTACTCCCACGGTCCGTGGCGGGTTCCCGACGGGCTCCTCGACGAGCTGCGCGACCGCGCCGTCGAGTTCGCCAAGGACGAACGCGCGCAAGTGCTGTCCCGGACCCTGAGCGGGTTCTACGCACCGGACGCCTCGGTGCTCGGAGCCGAGCTGTGGTCGCTGCTGACCTTCCTGCTGGGCGCGTCCAGCAT
>JBDSTJ010000418.1:0-4585 GCA_039928335.1 Streptosporangiaceae bacterium
CTGCCTCATCTCCTCCATCATCTGGCCCGCCAGGGCCGGGGCCGGGGTGCCAGTCTCGGGGTCAACGAGTTCGACGGCGAACATGAGACCCTTGCCGCGAACCTCGCCGACGAAGGGGAACCGGTCGGCTGCGGCACGGAGGCCATTGATGATCATTGTGCCCTGCCGGGCCGCGTTGGCCTGAAGGTCGTGGTCGAGCACGTAGTCGAGGGTGGCGTTGGCGGCGGCCATCGAGATCGGGTTGCCGCCGAAGGTCGCCAGGCCGATCGCGTGCAGGCCGTCCATCAGGTCGCCGCGGGCCACGACGCCGCCGACGGCGAACCCGTTGCCCAGGCCCTTGGCGAAGGTCAGCGCGTCCGGGACCACGTCGTGGTTCTGGATGCCGAAGAAGTTCTGGCCGGTGCGGCCCCAGCCGGTCTGCACCTCGTCGGCGATGAACAGGATGCCGTTCTCGTCGAGGACCTCCTGGTAGGCCCGGAACAGGCCGTCGGGGGCCATCGTGAAGCCGCCCACGCCCTGGATCGGCTCGGCGATCAGGGCGGCGACGTCGCCGCCGGTCGCGGTGGCGAGCACGTGCCGCAGGTCCTCGACGCAGACCTTGATGTAGTCGGAGTCCGACAGCCGCGCGAACTGCGGCAGGTGCCGGTCCGCGCCGTGCAGGAAGTTGACCTGGAACGGGGACAGGCCGTTGTTCTTCCAGGACCGGTTGCTCGTCACGGCCGTGGCCCCGAAGGACTTGCCGTGGTAGCTCTGGCGCATCGCGAGGATCTGGTTGCTCTTGCGGGCGTAGGTGGCCAGCAAGAGCGCGGTCTCGTTGGCCTCGGTGCCGGAGTTGGTGAAGAACACCTTGGCGTTGTCGATGCCGGACCGGGCTGCGATCTTCTCGGCCAGCTCTACCTGCCCGCGCAGCAGGTAGACCGTCGAGGTGTGCACGACGCCGGTGGCGATCTGCCGCTCCACGGCCTCACGTACCTCGGGAACGTCGTACCCGATCATGTTGGTGAGGATGCCGCCGAAGAAGTCGAGGTAGGTGTTCCCGTCGGCGTCGACGACGCGGTTGCCCTTTCCGCTGACGATTTCGATGGGCTGGTCGTAGTAGAGGGCCAGCCAGTGGGGCATGACCGCCCGGTGGCGCGCAAGAAGGTCCGACATACCGTCAGTCTTTCCCCGGGCCCGGTCCCCGAGACAGCTACAACCTGTCGGGAATCAGGCCGAAGGCTTTACAGGGTGTCGATCTGTTTGGCCAGTGCGAAGTCCTTGGCGGTCAGGCCGCCGTCGGAGTGGGTGCTCAGGGTGAGGGTCACCGTGTTCCACCGGATGTCGATGTCGGGGTGGTGGTCGGCGGCCTCGGCGAGCGCGGCGACCCGGTTGACGAACTCGACCGCAGGAAGGAACCCCGCGTGGGTCACGGTCGTGGTGATCGAGTCGCCGGCCCGCTCCCAGCCGGGGGTCGCTTCGAGCAGGGCCACGATGTCGTTGTCGGCAAGAAGTCCCATCCGTCTACCGTACAACGTGTCAACCGAGCGCCTCCTGGGCTGACGGGGTGTTCGGCTACGATTCAGGGGAAGTGCTTCCTACCCTGGCAGACGTGCTCAAGCTCGCCCCGGTCCGGCGCGGACAGCCGCGGGTGGTCGCGGGCGGCGACCGGCTGGACTCCCGGGTCCGCTGGGTCCATGTCGCCGAGATGGCCGACGTCGCTCATCTGCTGCGCGGCGGTGAGCTGGTCCTGACCACCGGGATCGCCCTTCCGGAGGAGGCCTCCAAGCTCCGGGAGTACGTCGCGGCCCTGGCCGGCGTGGGTGCGAGCGGCCTCATGGTCGAGCTGGGCCGGCGATACCACGGCGATCTGCCGCCGGCGCTGGTCGCCGCCGGGCGGGAGCACCGCCTGCCGGTGATCACGCTGGGTCGGGAGACCCTGTTCGTGGACGTGACCGAGGCGGTCCACGCCCGGATCCTCGACGCCCAGGTCGAGGAGCTGCGGGCCTCGGAACAACTGCACGAGATCTTTACCCAGCTCTCGGTGGAGGGTGCGGCTCCGCACGAGGTGGTCCGGCAGGTCGCCAGGCTCGCGGGCCGGCCCGCGGTGCTGGAGAACCTGTCCCACCAGGTGCTGGCCGCCGACTCGGCGGGCCACGACCCGGCGGTCCTGCTGGCCTCCTGGGAGACCCGGTCCCGGGCGGTCCGGCTGTCGGAGCGCACCTCCTTCGACGAGACCTCGGGCTGGCTGGCCACCACGGTCGGCGCGCGCGGCGAGGACTGGGGCCGCCTGATCATCCTGCTCGGCTGGGACCCGTCCCCCCGCGAGATCGTCCTGATCGAACGAGCCTCGATCGCGCTCGCCCTGGGTCGGCTGCTGGACCGGCACGAGGCCTCGCTGGAACGGCAGGCCCACGGAACGATCATTGCCGGGATCCTCGCGCACGCCTATGCGGACCCACAGGAGGCGGCCGTCCGTGCCCGGGCGCTCGGGGTGCCCCTGTCGGGCCGCCGGCTGCTGGGCGTGGTGGTCCGCGCCCGCAGGGACGCCACTCCCGAGCAGATCGTGGAGCTCGCCGAGGCCACCGCGACCGCAGCCAGGGCGGCGAGCCTGGCCGCACTGGTGGGTGTGCTCGACGAGGGGACACCGCAGGCCAGGGTGGGTGTTCTGGCCTCGCTGCCCAACAAGGCCGAGGTGGACAACACCCTGACGGACATGGCGACCCGGTTGCGCAAGCAGGCCGAGGCCACCGACGCGGTCATGGCGACCGGCTCGGTGGTCGAGTCGATCCGGGACGTGCGCCGGTCGTTCCTGGAGGCTGAGCAGGTCGCCGACGTGGCGGCCGAGGGCACCGGCGACCGGTTGTTCTACCGGCTGCCCGACCTGCGGCTGCGCGGGCTGCTGCACCTGCTCAGGCAGGACGCGCGGCTGCAGACCTTCGTGGAGCGCGAGCTGGGGGTCCTGCTGGAGCACGACGCCCAGCGCGGCAGCGACCTGACCCGGATTCTGGGCCTCTACCTGGACAGCGGACGCAACAAGGCGGTCGCCGCCCAGCTGGCCCATGTGTCCCGCCCCGCCTTCTATGAGCGGCTGCGCCGGATCGAACGGGTGCTGGACACCGACCTGGACGACGTCGAGACCTGCACCTCGCTGCACGTCGCCCTGCTGGCGCTCGCTTCGGTCCGCCGAGACCCGAGGTTACCGGCCCATCGCGGTGGCATGACCGGTGCCGCTGGTCCGGTAGGCCCGGCCGGTCCCCCAGCTGAGGACCTCGAACTTCGCGGTGATCGTGTTGGACCGGGTCCCGGTGAAGTCCTGCATCATCAGCTCGGAGATGTCGACGATCGCCGGCGGGTCGTGCTGGGCGACGGCCCATTCGGCTGGGCCGAAGTCGTCGACGATCCCGACCGCGCTCCGCTCGCCGTAGCTGATCCTGACCTTGGTGCCGAGCGGCCAGTAGGGGCTGGCCAGGGTGGCGTGACGCATGCTGCGGCCCGAGGCGGTCTCGCCGTCCCAGAACGAGGTGGCGGTCGTGGTGCCGGTCGGCAGCTTCTCCTTCTTGGGCGCGGTGGACTTCTTCGGTGCGGGGGCGGGTGACTTCGTGGCGACGGCCGTTCTCGCGGGGGAGGGCTTGGGGACCGCGGAGAGACGTGCGGCGAACCTGGCCGGCTGGGCGGTCACCTCCGCGACGGCCACGGCTGCCGAGGCGATCCCGCCGACCATGATCGTGGCCAGGATTCCGGAGAGAGCGATTCTGTTTGGCTTCTTGGGTGCCCGGTGCTGCATCGGATTCCTCTCGCTCTCGGGGCAGGCGACCGCCATCGGAAAAGGCATGGCGAATCCCCGGAATGATTCCGGGACGACCGTCGGATGGAGGCGCAGAACTCGCGCGATGGGGCGTCCCCGCTGGCAGGCGGGCTGGCTCGACCGTGAGAAGGGCGAGCGGTGACGGTCATGCGAAGGTAATGATTGTGTCAGCGGTGCGGCCACACTATAGGCGACAAAAATACGACAAGTAAAAATATGGGCAGTTTGAGGGAGATCTTTTCGGTGAGTCATGCCGTTGTGACCAGCATCCGTCTTGTCATCGACATGACAAGTTCCGAGTCGGAGTCGTGAGGTACGGAGAGTGAAAACCGACCAAGCGACCGTTAGGGTCCTGTGAGCTACACCACACCACCCCGAAGGGTCGACGAACATGCGAAACCGCTGGTCAAGACGCGATTTCGGTCGCTATTCCGGAACAGTCGCCGGGGCGTCCATGCTGGGTATCCTGGGCCCCGGCTCTGCACAGGCAGTGACGAGGCAGGCCAAGGTCGTGCTCGAGCAGGAGTGGGGCCCACGGCGGCGCGACCTGTTCGTCGACTCACCGGCGATGGGGCGGGTCACCGCCGTCCGGATCATCACTCCGGAGGGCTGGTCCAGGACCTCGACGAGGCGCTGGCCGGTGCTCTACCTCCTGCACGGCGGCGCGGGCTTCTACACCGGCTGGTCGCACAATACCGACATCGAGGAACTCAGCGCCGCGCACGGCGTGATCGTGGTGATGCCCGAGTGCGGCACGGTCGGTGGCTGCACCGACTGGCTCATCGGCCCCCAGTGGGAGAC
>JBDSTJ010000419.1:0-4281 GCA_039928335.1 Streptosporangiaceae bacterium
AGGGCCCTTGTCAAACACAGCTCCGACGACGTCAGTGCCGTCGATCAGGAAACGCAATTCGAGGCGACGCCACGGGGATTCCTCGGGCGAGATCACAGAAATGGAGAGCTGATTAAACACATCTCACTCTATCCGCCGCTGAGGCGGCCCTGAAACAGCACCGATCACTCCCAGCGATCACAAGGCGAGGCCTAATCATGTCAACCGGAGAAACCCCTATTACATTGGTAGGAAATCTCACCGATGATCCCTCGTTGAACTTCTCGCAGCAGGGCGTCGCGGTGGCGTCGTTCACCATCGCGTCGTCCCGTCGCGTCCGTGACCAGGCCACTGGCGAGTGGAGCGACGGTGACACGTTGTTCCTGCGTTGCTCGGCGTTCAGGAAGCTCGCCGAGAACTGTGTGGAGTCGTTGACCCGTGGCATGCGCGTCATCGTGCAGGGCCGGTTGAAGCAGCGGTCGTATGAGACCAAGGAAGGCGAGAAGCGGACCGTCTATGAGATCGAGGCGACGACATCGGCCCCTCCCTCAAGAACGCCGCAGCCAAGGTCACCAAGACCACCCGGCAGCAACAAGCGCCGCAGCCCGCCGACCGCACGGCGGTCCCGGCCGTAGGCAGCGCCGACGACCCGTGGGCGACCGGAGAACAGCCGCCGTTCTGACCCCTCCGACCCGGGCCACGCCACCCACGCGGCCCGGGTCTTCTTCGGCCCTGAGCAATAGCCAAGACCTGTGGATATCGGTGCGCCTGTCGTTGACCTGCGGCGCCGTCACCTCGATCGCCCCTGCCCAGGTCAGCACCTCGCGCGGCTGGTGGGTACCGTTCCGCACGACCAGACGGCGGCCGCGGTCGTCGCGCTCGTCGATGAACCGGGCGATACAGGCATCGACCTCGGCCTGCAACGCCTCGGCCAGCATCCGGCGAGCGCCCTCACGGACGATCTCATCGATCAGCGACGACGAGCCCTCGGCCGGCTCGCGGCCGGACGGGTCAGGAACTACGGTGAGCATCGGGTGTGCCTTCCCGACCGACGTTGGCGCGTCGGTCATGCTTGAGGTGATTCGTGATCATCGGGAAGGTACACCCCCTTCCCGACAGATCCACAGGTCTCAAGCATTGCTCGGGCGAGATCGTTCCGGTCGCTGCGGCGTGCTGTGCGACCAACGCGATGCTCTGGGATCTGGGCCCGGACGTGCTGGTGTTCACCGGAGACTGTCTGCGTCGCGCCGATGGGCCGGAAAGGGCCGCACGGCACCGAGCGAAGGTCCTCGAACACCACGCCGGGCTGTTGGCCGCGGCCCAACTCGTCAGGGGTACCCGGCAGGCCGCACACCTGCCGAAAACGGTCGGGTGCTTGGCGGTGATGGTGCGGTCGTTGCCAGAGCGAGGAACGGCATTGAACCCGGACAACGATCCGGCTAGTGGCTAATGCGCCCGAATCCATCCTGACCTCGATTGACAGAACCCGGGGAACGTACAGCGCGGCCACAGGGCGCCGGGGAACACGCGCCGCCATCCACAAGATGGGTGCGGGCGGGTGGGCCCACCATGGCCGTATGAAGAGAGCCTTGTTGGCCGCCGTGGTGCTGGCCGCTTCGATGTCCGAGTCCGCCGCCGCTGACGAACGCCCCTTCCGGGACCTGCCCGCTCCGGCGTTCCACGGGGCCGGGGGCATCTCCCGGATCGCCGCGGGAGGACCGGGCGAGGTCTGGGCGGCGGGCTTGGAACGGCGCGTCTGCGTGGAGATCCCGCTGCCCCCGCTCGGTACCACCGGCCTGTGCTCGGCGGACGGCGCCGTCCGGCAGTGGGCCGGGGGCCGTTGGGTCGATCGCAAGCCGCCGGGGGCCTGGATGCTGAACATCGACGGGCTCAGCTACGCGGCGCCTACCAACGTCTGGCTGTCGGGGAAAAGGGTGGGCGTCACGTCCTACGCCCGCTGGGACGGCACTCGCTGGAACTCGGCGCTGTTCTCCCCGGACTGCGTGGGAACCGGCAAGGTGACCCTCACCGCGGTCGGGTCCGGCGACGAGGCCTGGGGGGTCAGCGACCGGGCCTGGGATGCGCCCTGCGTGATCCGGTACGAGGACGGCGCGTGGAAGTCCTTCACGCCGCCTCCCGGCGGGGTCATCGCGATGAAGGCGGCGACCGCGGACGACCTGTGGTTCGAGGTGGGCGGGACAGCCGACGTCGCCCGGCGGATCATGCGGTGGGACGGCACGGGCTTCGCCGGCCAGGCGGTGCCCGAGGGTTACGTCCACCTCCTCGCGGCCGGGGCGGGCGTCGTCTATCTCGGCGCCTACGGCGACATCGCCGACTTCCGGCGGGTCGAGAACGGGGTCGTCACCACCGTTCCGGCGGCCCCCGACTATCCCAAGGAGTTCGACGTGGACGCTGAGGGGACCCTGTTCGCGTTCGGCTGGCACGGCGAGGCCTGGCGGTTCGACGGGACGGCCTGGCGGACCCTGCCCGTCCGCCCCGACGCCTACATCCCGGGAAACGCGGCCCTCAACGCCGCGGACCTCTCGCCGACGGCACCGGGCGAGGTGTGGATGCTCAACACCGGGGTGATCGCCACCAACACCTGAGGCATCGCCCGCAGAGTGCCGGTGGCGGGAGAAGCGCAATCGGGACCCGAACCGTTGGCCTGGTTGGTCCTGTTCGCCCGCTCGCTGGGGCCTTCTTCTCGGTCTCGCGCGGGTTCGCCCCATGGGTCGGCCTCGCGCACGACCACCCGCTGCGGAACCAGGAAAGCGACGGTCCGCTGGCCGACGCGGTCGCCGACGACCCCGGTCGGCCTGGTCTCGGCCATCGACCGGTTGACCTGAGCGCTCGTCGTCGGCTGACCGGTGATGGTGATTTCCCCTGGTCAGGTGGCGGGGTGCTGGGGCCCGGGTCGTAGTGAGCCGCGGTCGCGGCCGTAGGTGAGCCAGCGTCGGCGGGCGAGGCCGCGGATGAGCTGTTCGACGTACCAGCGGCGGGCCCAGTGCGGGTAGCCGTGCAAGTCGGGGCGCTGGTGGGTCGCGACGTCGAGCCAGGCCGGTCCCTGGCCGTGGGCGGTGACGTAGGCGGCGACCATGACCGCGGTCTTCTTGCCGTGCCGGGCCAGGAGGTCGGTGGTGAGCCAGTCGGCCAGTTCGGGGTAGTCCGCGGCGATCTTCTGGTGCGTCGGGTCCTGGCGGCCGGTGCGGCCGGTGCCCATAGGGATGTCGGCTGCCATGCCGCACACCCTACGGGCGGAACCGCCCGCGCTCGGCACAACTTAACGCGTCGACCGGCTCAGAGAATCTGCTCTCGGAAATTCCGAAATCTATGGTGGCCGAGGTAGACAGTCGTTGGGTGTGTGGGTAGTGTTCTGGGTGTCAGAGAGAGACGAGTCCACGAGCGAGGCAGAGGATGAACTGCCCGGGTTGATGGATGGCAGTACGGGCGAAGGCCCGCCGTGCAAGAGCCGGCACGATCAGAGGCTCAGTACGGCAGGCGCGCGTCCGAGTTTGATCGCAGGTCGGCGAAGGCCAGGCCGCTCCGGAAGTTCGGTGCGGTGGGCGCGCGCCAGGTGGCCGAGGTTTGGCCGCCAAGCAAGTGCAGGAACCAGCAAGTGCAAGTCCCCAGAGTTTTGGGGTGTGAGCGGGTCGAGGGTGCCTGCCAGGGCCAGCAGTTGCAAGGGGCTCGGGTCGTCGATTCAACGCAGGAAGTACCGGCGCCAGAGGAAGCACCGGCGAGCAGTTTCTGCCGGTAGTTAAGGAGTACAACTAGGCGGAGGCCAGTCGTACCGGAGGATTCGGTTCGGCGGGCGCGCGCCAGGCGGCCGCACGTTGGCCGCCACAGGTCAGTGCGGTACCAGCAAGTGCGTGACCGGTGAGGTAAGCGCAGTTCAGTGAGGTGCCCAAGCAGTTTTGGGCGAAGGCGGGTTGAGGTGCCAGGGCCAGTGCAGGGCAAGGGGCTCGGGTCGTCGATCTGCCGTGGTGAAGTACAGCAATATCAGCACGACACGCAACACCAGCAAGAAGGTCTCACCGTTAGTGGGAAGGGAGTGTTCGCATCATCGGGATCGCCTGGTCGGCGGAAGTTCGTCGGACCGGGTGCCGCAGGTCACAGCTGGGATGGTGGTCTTCGGTCAAGCACATGGGATCCCCGCGATCCGGCGCGTACAAGGCCGGGCGTGGAAGAAAAGGAGTCGGCCTCACGGTCGGCTGATGGTGTTGAAGCTCGTAAATGGGCCCCGGCGCACACGTGCCGGGGCCCCTTGGCGTTGTTATCGCGGAAGGTTCCATGACCCTGACA
>JBDSTJ010000420.1:0-10361 GCA_039928335.1 Streptosporangiaceae bacterium
GGTCTCCTCCTTCGGTGGGCGCGGTGCGTTCGGTCGCAGGCGCGGGCCGGAGCAGTGGAGTGCGGTTCCTCACCTTCAGACACTCTGTTCAAGGACCGACAGGACGTTGCCCGCCGGATCCTTGAACCAGGCGATGAGCGGTCCGCCCTTGCGGAAGATGACCTGGTCATCGACGGTGTCGAGCTTGTCGAACACCACCCCGCGCGAAGTGAGCTCGGCCACGGCCGCTTCGATGTCCTCGACGGGGAAGTTGAGGATCGTGTAGGTCGCGGGGACATGGTCGGGTTTGGGGTAGATCAGGGTAGGCCGGTCGCCGGCGAGATGCAGGGTGAGCATCCCGTTGGCCTCCGACACGTTGATCCCCAGGGTCTCGCCGTAGAACTGTCTGGCCGTGGGGATGTCGTCGACGGAGAAACCGCTGAACGCCCTGGTGTTCCCGAACATGCCGCTCCCTTGATCGTGCCTTCGGTCAGTGACCATGCCCACTGCCCGCGGGTCTATCCCGGTGAGGCACCCGGGTCAGCCGCTGATGTCGCGCCGCCGGAATCCCGCGAGCCCGGCTGCGGCGAGCGCCAGGGCTGCGAGAGTGAGGGTGATCAGGGCGGTGGCGCTCACGTCGCCACCGGGCAGCTTGGGGCTGTGGGTGAACGGCGACACATCCCTGACCGGCTGGGGGAGCTTCAGGAGTTCCCCGAACTCGCTGACGAACAGGCAGACCGCGAGCACGCCCCAGGCCGCGGCGCTCGCCCGGGGCGCGAACCCGAACAGGGCCACGGTGACCCCGCCGAGGACCAGCGCGGCCGGCAGTTGGCCGAGGGCAGCGCCGAGCAGGGCCGGGACCTGACCGGTGAGGTCGCCTTCGGTCAGCCCGTACACGAGCCCGCTGGCCAGGCCGAGGCCGCCCAGGACGGCGGCAGTGCCCAGCACCGCGAACAGCAGTTGGCTGAGCGCCCACAGGATCCGGCCGGTGCCGGTGGCCAGGATCGGTTCGAGGCGCTGCCCGGTCTCCTCACCGCGCAGCCGCAGCGCTGCCTGCACAGCGAACCCCGAGGCGATGATCCCGCCGACACCGAACACGGTGGCCAGGAACGCCTCGGTGAGGTCGGCGTCGGAGCCGCTGAGCTTGGCGAGCAGGTCGCGGGTGCCGCTGCTGTCACCGACCAGCTCCCCGACCCCGCCGGCGACCCCGCCGATGATCGCGCCATAGACGACGACTCCGGCGGTCCAGCCGATCAGGGCGCCGCGGTGCTGTCGCCAGGCCAGCCCGACCGGCCCGCCCAGGGTCCCCACGGCGGGGCCGAGCCGGGCCGCGAACAGGCCCGCGCCCAGGTCGCGCCGCTCGCTGAGGCGGAACGCGACGACCGCCAGGGCTGCGGCCAGGCCCAGGAACAGAGCGAACACCCACCAGCGGTTCTGGGCATAGGGGCGGATCTGGGTGACCCAGCCCACCGGGGACAGCCAGGTCAGCCAGGACGCCCCGCCTGCGTCACCGGCTCCGCGCACCAGGTAGGCCAGGCCGAGCACCGACATGGCGATACCACGGGCGGTGCGGGCGCTGTCGGTCAGTTGCGCGGCGCAGGCCGCTACGGCGGTGAACACCAGGCCGGCCCCGACCTGACCGAGTGCCAGCGCCAACGACCCGGCCGCGGGCATCCCGGCCGCGACCAGCCCGGCGGCGGTGAAGACCGCGATCACGACGCTCGCCACCGCCGAGATGATCATCGCGGCGGCGAGGGGGGCCTGCCGGCCGATGGCGGTCGCACCGATCAGCTCGAGCCTCCCGGTCTCCTCCTCAGCGCGCGTGTGTCGGATCACGACGAACACGCTCATCATCGCGATGAGGGCGCTGCCGATGGCGCCGAACCGCCAGGCGGTGAGGCCACCGATGCTCTGGGAGTAGATCTCCCCGTACATGGCCAGGGCACCGCTGTTGTCCCGGATGCCGGTGGTGAACTCGCGCAGGGCCTCGGGGGTGCCGTACAGGCCCTTGAAACTCACCGAGGTGCCGACGACGGCCGCGACGATGGCGTAGACCCAGATCGGCACCATGATCCGGTCGCGGCGGAACCAGGGGCGGACCAGGGCCCCGGTACCGGTCAGGGCGGTCATCGTGCCTCCTCGTAGTGGCGCAGGAACAGCTCCTCCAGGGTGGGGGGCCGGCTGGTGAGGCTGCGGACCCCGGCCTGGACGAGCACGGTGAGCAGGCCGTCGAGCCGTTCGGTGTCGACCTCGCACCGCACCCGGGCCCCCTCGGCCTCCAGGTTGTGCACGCCGGGCAGGTCTGCCAGCCCGGCGGGCGGGGCGGCGAGCTCGGCGGTGATCGCCGTGCGGGTCAGGTGGCGCAGATCGGAGAGGGTGCCGGTCTCCACGGTGCGGCCCTTGCGGATGATCGTGACGCGGTCGCACAGCGCCTCGACCTCCGACAGGATGTGGCTCGACAGCAGCACGGTCCGGCCGCGGTGCCGTTCTTCCTGCACGCAGCTCTGGAACACCTCCTCCATCAGCGGGTCCAGGCCCGACGTGGGCTCGTCGAAGATCAACAGCTCGGCGTCGGAGGCCAGCGCCGCGACCAGGGCGACCTTCTGCCGGTTGCCCTTGGAGTAGGCGCGACCCTTCTTGCGCGGGTCCAGCTCGAACCGGTCGAGCAGGTCCGCGCGGCGCTTGGTGTCCAGGCCGCCGCGCAGCCGGCCGAGCAGGTCGATGACCTCCCCGCCGGACAGGTTCGGCCACAGGGTGACGTCGCCGGGAACGTAGGCGAGTCGCCGGTGCAGTGCGGTCGAGTCGCGCCAGGGGTCACCGCCCAGCAGCCGGGCTGTGCCGCCGTCGGTGTGCAGCAGGCCCAACAGGGCCCGGATGGTGGTGGACTTGCCCGCGCCATTGGGGCCCAGGAACCCGTGGACCTCGCCGACGCGGACGGTCAGGTCCAGGCCGTCCAACGCCCGGACCCGGCCGAAGTTCTTGACCAGGCCGGTCACCTCGATGACATCGCTCATACCGGCTACGCTACACATGTTTCACAAATTTGTGAATTTAATGAATCGTGTAAACTGACGCACATGAGAGACGAGGAGGGCGTGCGGCGGTTCGTGGAGCACATGGCGATGCTCTGGGCCGACCTGGGCTTTCCCAAGATGCCCGCCCGGATCCTGATGGCGATGATGGCCGCGGAGCAGGACGCACTGACCGCCGCCGAGCTCGGTGAACGCCTCGAGGTCAGCCCCGCCGCGATCTCCGGGGCCGTCCGCTACCTCATCCAGATCGGCATGCTCCAACGGCACCCCACCCCCGGCACCCGCCACAACAGCTACCGCCTCACCGCCGACGCCTGGTACGAGGTCAGCCTCGCCAAGGACGGCCAGTTCAAAAAGATCTCCGACATCGCCCAGGACGGCATCAGCGCCGTCGGCGGCGATGCCAAGAGCAGCGCACGCATGGCTGAGATGCGGGACTTCTTCGCGTTCATGGAGGTCGAGATGGCCGCGATCCTTGACAAATGGAAACAGTCCCGGACCCGCTCAATCTGAACACATGTTTGTGATCTCGCTGACCTACCCCGCCCCGGTCGACCACACCACCGGCTGCCCGCCCGACACCCCCCCACCGATACCAGCGACCCGCCGAACGGTGTCACCACAGTGATCATCCTGCGGGGCCCTTCCCCGCCGTCCAGGTCCGGCCGTCGGCACTCGACCAGGTGACGACACTCCCACCCTCGGTCTCGGTCGCGAAGAACCCCGTGGGAGTCGCGGTCAACGTCGTCAGGTCGCTCCTCAACGCGCCCACCACCGGCCGGCCCGACAACGTCACCGACGGCCGTGAACCCGGCCCGGTGGGCGGGTGACGGCCCGGACTGTACCGTTCGGAGCGGCCGCGCGCTTCCAGGTGAGCAGATCCGCCGAATGCCACACCGACCCCTCCTCCCCCAGCACCACATACCCCGACGACCCCGCCGCCGACCGACCTCAGGAGGTCAGCGGGGGACGTGATCTTCCAGGCTGAGCCACCTGACCAGGTCATTTTCCGGATCCATACATCACCAGGGACAAACACGCACAGTTCAGATAAACCCGAACAAGCAGGCACCGGCACGGGCTCTTGACCTTGACACAGTGACAAGGTCTTCACTGGGACCAAGGAGGTGGCCCGATGACCATGCCCGAACAGGACACGGATGCGACACGAATTCTCCAAGGGCTGGAGGACAGCCGCTCGTCAGTGCGGCTGCGTGCCGCAATGGCGGCCGGCACGACCCCAGACCCGCGGTTCCTCGGCAAGCTCATCCAACGATGCGCGATCGAGCCCGAATTCTTTGTGCGCGACATGCTCACCTGGGCACTCATCCGCCACCCATCCCCCATGCTGATCCCGAAGCTCAGTGACGAACTCCGCTCTGACCACGCACAGGCACGAAGCCAGGCGTTGCACACCCTGTCCAAGAAGGGGGACCGGCAGGCATGGCCGGCCATCACCCAGGCACTTCTGACCGATCCCGACGACGAGGTGGCGCGAAGTGCCTGGCGAGCAGCGGTCGTCCTCGTACCCGAAGGTGACGAACCCGACCTGGCCCGAGCATTGGCGACACAGCTCGGACGCGGCGAGCGCGACACCCAGCTGAGCCTGAGCCGCGCGCTGATCGCCCTCGGTGAAGCGACCATACCGACCCTGCGCACCGCAATGACAGATCCCGACCCCCGCGTCCGCCAGCACGCGGCCACGACGGAACAGCTACTGCGCGACCCGGATGCAGGATTCGAGTACGCGATCGAAGCAGCCAAGCGCATCACAGCGCTCGGCACCACCAGCCAGGAAGGGTGACAGGCAGTGTTGATCGGCGAGGTGGCACGACGGTCCGGGGTCAGCGCCCGCATGCTCAGGCACTACGACTCGCGCGGCCTGGTGCGACCCACAGGCCGTACCCAGGTCGGCTACCGCGAGTACTCCAGCGAGGACATCCGGCGGATCTTCCATATCGAAAGCCTGCGATCACTGGGGCTGTCGCTACGCGAGGTAGGTCGCGCGCTGGACGACCCCGGCTTCACACCGTCAGAGCTCGTCGACGACCTCATCCACCAGACACGAGAACGCATCGCGAGCGAAACAGAACTGCTCACGCGACTGCGTCGGATCGGCGCCGCGGAACCCGCCGGCTGGGAGGACGTCCTCCAGATCGTCGCACTCCTCCAGGCGCTGGGGTCGGAGAGCGCCGGGAAACGCCAGCGCGCGGCCTTGTCCTCCGTTGGCGTGATTCCGGTCCCAGTGGAGGCCCTGGTCGAGGCGGCATTGAACGAGACGGACCCGAACGTCGCCGGAGCCCTTCGATGGGCTCTGGCGCAATCGGGCGACGGCGGATCGGCGCTCCTGGCCGAAGGCCTTCGCTCACCAGCCGCCGAGGTACGCAAACGCGCCGTCCAGTCCATCGCCGAGATTCCCGACGGTGCGGCGACCGCGTTCCTGCAGGACGCCCTCACGAACTCCGACATCGCGGTCCGCAGGTGCGCGGCGCTGGCACTCGGTGCACGTGGAGCAGCCGACGCGGTCCCGACGCTCATCGACATGGTCGCCGAGAAGACGAACGACGTCGATGCAGCCGATGCACTGAGCGCGCTGGCGAGCGATCCCGCCTTGGCGGATCAGATCGCCACCAGGCTCGTTGACCGTCTCGCCCACCGCACCGTCGAACCGTCCGCACGTCGACGGCTCGCACAGGCGCTCGCGGAAATCCCGGGAATCACCGCTTCACGCGCCCTCGCAGACCTGTCACATGAGGAAGACCGTGCCGTTGCGCTCACTGCGAGGTACATCCTCGGGGTACGCGACACACGATGAGGGGTCCGCCCTGACCTCCGACGTATGAGCATGACGCGAGAGGTCATCGCCACGATTCCCTCTGGCCGGGTACGGTCGGAACCGTGACCGCACTGACCCTCCTGCACCAGAACCAGCGACCCGTCGGCGAACTGCTCCGGGGGTGGCGCGAACTGCGCCGCCTCAGCCAGCTCGACCTCTCCCTGCTCGCCGACGTCTCGACCCGGCATCTGAGCTTCGTGGAGACCGGGCGGTCACAGCCCAGCCGGGAAATGGTCCTGCATCTGTCAGAGCAGCTCGAACTACCGCTCCGCGACCGCAACCAGCTCCTCCTGGCCGCCGGGTTCGCACCGGTCTACCCCGAGAGCCCGCTGGACTCCCCCCAGATGGCCGCGATCATGGCGGCGGTCCGGCAGATCCTCACCGCCCACGAGCCCTTCCCCGCCGTCGTCGTGGACCGCCGCTGGAACATGGTCGACGCCAACGCCGGCATCTGGGTACTCGGCGAAGGCGTTGACCCCGACCTGTTCGGCAACACCATGCGGGCCTTCCTGCACCCCGACGGTATCGCCCCGAAGATCGTCAACCTGGGCGAGACCCGGGCCCATGTCCTCGGCAGGCTCCGCCGGCAGATCGCCCTGACCGCAGACCCCGAACTCGCCGAACTGTACGAAGAACTCAAGGCCTACCCCTGCGACCAGGCCGAACCCGAACTCGACATCCCCGGCCCCGGCGACATCCTGGTACCCATGCGGATCAGGCACGGCGACGAGGAACTGGCCTTCTTCTCCACCCTCGCCACCTTCGGCCACCCCATGGACGTCACCGTCGCCGAACTCGCCATCGAGTCGTTCTTCCCCGCCGACGCCCACACCTCCGAGGTCCTCCGCAACCTCTAGCAGCGGTCCCGATCGCGCTGGGAACCGGCCTTGCCACCAGGCGCCGCCGACGGAGGGCAAAGACAAAGGCAAGGAGTGGACCACTCCTTGCCTCTCCTAATTTATAGCGCGCCGGGGGGCTTGCGGCAAGGCCCGGGTGGTGCTGCAAAATCTCCGACCGAAGCCAGTACAGGGGGCTCGCAATGGGGGTATTCATGATCGACGTGATCGTTGTCGGGGGCGGCCCGACCGGCTTGATGCTGGCCGGCGAACTACGGCTGCACGGTGTGAACGCGCTCGTACTGGACAGGGCGGCAGAGCCGACCGCGCACTCCCGCGCACTCGGCCTGCACGTGCGCAGCATCGAGGTAATGGACCAGCGCGGCCTGCTGGAACGGTTCCTCGCCCTCGGCCGGCAATACAAGGTCGGCGGTTACTTCGCCGGCATCCTCAAGCCGTGGCCGGACCGGCTGGACACCGCACACCCCTACATCCTCGGCATCCCGCAGGCGGTCACCGAACGCCTGCTGACCGAGCACGCCACCGGGCTCGGCGCCGAGATCCGGCGCGGCTGCGAGCTGACCGGACTGAGCCAGGACGAACACGGGGTGACCGCCGAGCTGGCCGACGGCACGCGGCTGCGCTCCCGCTATCTCATCGGCTGCGACGGCGGCCGCAGCACGGTACGACAACTGCTCGGCGTCGGCTTCCCCGGTGAACCCACCAGAGTCGAGACGCTCCTGGGCGAGATGAAGGTGGCCGTACCGACGCAGACGCTGACCGCAGTGGTGACCGAAGTCCGCAAGACCCAGACGCGGTTCGGTGCCATCCCCATGGAGGACGGGCTCTACCGCCTCGTCGTGCCCGCCGAAGGGGTGGCCGAGGACCGCGCCGCACCGACCCTTGAAGAGTTCAGACAGCAGCTGCGGGTGATCGCCGGCACCGACTTCGGCGCGCACTCGCCGCGCTGGCTCTCCCGCTTCGGTGACGCGACCCGACTGGCCGAGCACTACCGGGTCGGCCGGGTGCTGCTGGCCGGCGACGCGGCTCACATCCACCCCCCGACCGGCGGGCAGGGACTCAACCTCGGCGTCCAGGACGCGTTCAACCTCGGTTGGAAGCTGGTCGCCGAGGTCCGGGGTTGGGCTCCCCAGGGGCTGCTGGACAGCTACCACACCGAACGGCACCCGGTAGCCGCCGACGTCCTGGACAACACCCGCGCGCAGATCCAACTGATGTCCCTGGAGCCGGGGCCCCAGTCCGTGCGCCGGCTGCTGTCGGAACTGATGGACTTCGAGGACGTCAACCGGTACCTGATCGAGAAGATCACGGCGATCGGGGTCCGTTATGACTTCGGTCCGGGGCATGACCTTCTCGGTCGACGGATGCGGGACCTACAGCTGAAGCGCGGTCGCCTCTACGAACTGATGCACGGTGGCCGCGGACTGCTGCTCGACCAGACCGGCCGACTCTCGGTGGCGGGCTGGGCAGACCGGGTCGACCACGTTGTCGACGTCAGTGAGGAACTGGATGTGCCCGCGGCGCTGCTGCGGCCGGACGGCCACGTCGCATGGGTCGGGGAAGATCAGCAGGAGCTGTTCACGCGGCTGACCAGCTGGTTCGGAAGCCGATCAGAGGCCGAAACTCCTCATTCTTGTTGATGAGTCTTCAGTCCTTCTGAGTTTGGTGAGGGGGGAGTGAGAACTGGCAGCGGCCCTGTACGTAGTAAGGTTGATGCTTCCGTCATCTGCCGGGGCTACCAGGGTGAGGGACGAACACCTCGAAGTGAAGGCCCCGGTTAGGCCCCGGGATCGACGGCTACTTCGCCCCTCGTCGCCGGGGTGGGGTCGAGGCGCTCGAACGGGCCTGGACCGTCGTGCGGCTCCGGCGGGGCGCCGAGGTGGCGGACGCGAAGCTCGTCCATGAGCTCCGCGATGAAGACCGGACCTTCATCGCGCAGGAGCTGCTGCCGACTCCGGAGTTCGTCGCTGCCGGGGCGCCAGTCGAGGCCCCAGTTGCCGAGGGCGTAGATGATCGGAAGAGTCTGGATTCCGGTTTCAGTGAGACTGTAGCGAGCGCGCTGCCCCCGCGCGGCGGTCCCGCGGGTGAGGATTCCCGCGTCGACGAGCCGCACGAGACGGTCGGCGAGGATGTTCGAAGCGATGCCCTCGACCGACCCGGTGAGCAGCCGCCGAAAGTAGCGGCGGTCGCCGAAGATGACGTCGCGGAGCACGAGCAATGACCAACGATCTCCGAGCACCTCGACGGCGGCGTTGATCGGACACCCAGACCGTGGTTCCACGATTCCTCCTTGACAGATACTTCGCCCTACTCTAGTAGTTGCAGAATGCAATCACTAAAGGAGAGCTGATGGGCCGCTTCGCCTACCTGATGAACGTGTCCCTCGACCTGCGGATCGAGCAAGTCCCCGGGGACAACGGTGCTGGCGAGTGGCTGCGCATCGACGAGGAACTGCACCGCGAGTTCAACGCGCAGGCGCGGGCGTTCGCGCTCATGGTCCATGGTCGGGTCGTCTACGAGACGATGGAGGAGTACTGGCCACGGGCGCGCGAGGACGCCTCGCTGCCGGATTTCCTACGTGAGTACGGCGAGATCTGGACTGCCAAGCCCAAGGTGCTTGTCTCCCGCACCCGCCTCAGCGCCGATCACAACACCCGGATCATCGGCGGAGACGACGCGATCGAGCAGCTCGCCGTCCTGCGGGCCCAGACCGACGGCAGCATCTGTGTGGGCGGCGCGGCGCTCGCGACGCAGCTACTGCGGGCGGGGCTTCTCGACGAACTGCTGCTCTTCACCCACCCGGCCATCCTCGGGTTCGGCAGGCCGCTGTTCGACGACTACGACGTGCCGATCGAGCTCGACCTGCTCCAGCAGCGATCGTTCGAGCAGGGCGTCACGATGCATCACTACACCATCCGGGATGCCGGGGAGGAGAGCTCGTGCTGAGGCAGGTCACGGAGGGTGTACTGGTCCACGAGAGCGAGTTCTGCCAGAGCAACGCCGTTGTCGTGCAGGGCCAGGGCGGCGTCTTGCTCATCGACGCCGGAGTGCTCGGCGACGAACTGGTCTGCCTGGCCAACGACCTGTCCGATTCAGGCCGGACCGTGGTGGCAGGCTTCTCGACGCATCCTCATTGGGATCACCTGCTCTGGCACCCCAGGCTCGGCGCGGCGCCCCGTTACAGCACCGCGCGCTGCGCGGCTACTGCGCGAGATCGCCTGTCGGGCGGAGTGCAGGCGGTCGCCAAGGCCGTCGGCATCCCCGAGGAGGTACCGCTGGACCTGCTCGGCCTCATGACCGGCCTGCCCGAGGAGACGGCACAGATCCCTTGGGATGGTCCCGGGGCCCGGATCATCGAGCATCAAGCGCATGCTCCGGGACATGCGGCGCTGCTGATTGAGGAACGCGGGGTTCTCGTCGCCGGCGACATGCTCTCCGATGTCCTGATCCCCATGCTCGACCTGACCGCCGCCGACCCGATCGAGGACTGCCTCACCGCACTGCGGCTGCTGGAGGGCGTGGTCGGTGACGTCGATGTCTTCGTACCGGGCCACGGGTCCGTCGGCGGAGCTGACGAGGTACGTGCCCGGATCGACCAGGATCGGGCGTACCTGCACTCCCTGCGTGACGGCCGTGCTCTCAACGACCCGCGGGTCG
>JBDSTJ010000421.1:0-12250 GCA_039928335.1 Streptosporangiaceae bacterium
GGGCGGGCAGCGCCACCGCCCCGGCGACGAGCGCGCCGCGTTCCCAGAGCGCCACGTGCACGGCCCAGTCACTGCGGCCCTCCTCGGAGAACTCGCGGGTCCCGTCGAGCGGGTCGACGATCCACACCCGTTCGGCGTCCAGCCGGACGGGGTCGTCCTTGCCCTCCTCGCTGAGGACCGCGTCCTGCGGCCTGCTCTCGGCAAGCCGCGCCATCAGGAACTCGTGCGAGCTCAGGTCCCCGGCGTCCTTGAGGGCCCTGGCGTCGGCGAAGCCCCGGTCCTGGCGCAGACCGAGCAGGAGTTCGCCGGCCTGCTCGGCCAGCGACGCGGCCAGCGCATGGTCATTGATCGTCATCGAATACCCGTGATCTCTGTCGGCTCGGTGCAGCGTCCTAGTATGCGCCAGAACCCTTGATCACTGCCGACCAGGTCTTCCACATGATCTGAAGATCCAGAGCGAGGGACCAGTTCTCGACATATCGCAGGTCAAGCCGTACCGACTCGTCCCACGACAGGTCGGACCTGCCGCTCACCTGCCACAACCCGGTCATCCCGGGCTTCACCACCAGCCGCCGCCGGACGTCGCCGTTCCCGTAGGCCTCGACCTCCTCGCGCAGCGGCGGCCGCGGCCCGACCAGCGACATGTCGCCGCACAACACGTTGATCAGCTGCGGCAGCTCGTCGAGGGAGTGCCGGCGCAGGAACCTGCCGGGCCTGGTGATCCGGGGATCTTCTTTGATCTTGAACAGTGCGTCGCCGGCGTCGGCGACCAGCTCGGACTTGAGGTTCTCGGCATTGAGGACCATGGTCCGGAACTTCAGCACCACGAACGGCCGGCCGTCCTTGCCGATCCGGACCTGCCGGAACAGTGCGGGCCCGTCGCTGGTCAACCGGATCGCCACGACCACCGCGGCGAACACCGGGCTCAGCACCAGCAGCGCCAGCAGGGAGAGGCTGCGGTCGAACAGGGTCTTGAGCAGCTGCCGGCTCCCCCGGAGCTCGGGGTGCTCCACGTGCAGGAGCGGTAGCCCCGCCACCGGGCGAACGCTGATCCGGGGCCCCGCCACGTCCATCAGCGCCGGCGCGACGACCAGGTCGGCCCCGGTCGTCTCCAGCTGCCAGGCCAGCCGCCGCAGCGCCGTGCCGTCCATCTCCGGGCAGGCCAGCACCGCCACCGTGTCGGCATCGGCCAGGCTGAGCGCCATCGCGGCGTCGCCGAACCCGCCGTAGACCGGAGCGCCCGCGACCGCGTCGACGCCCTCGGGGACGCAGACACCGACGACCTCCATCCCGTGGTAGGGCTCGCGGCGGAACTGCTGGATCAGGTCCGCGACGGCAGCCCGGTGCCCCACGGCGATCACGCGGCGCATGCAGCGGCCCTGGACGCGTGCCTTGTGCAGGCGTTTGCGCAGCGTATAGCGGGAGGCGAGGTTGAGCAGGGTGGCCAAGGGCAACGCCATGATCACGTAGCTTCTGGCCACGTCGAGCCGGGCCGCGTAAGCGAAGATCGCCACCGCGGAGATCAGGATGAAGCCCGCGTTGAAGACCCGGCGGAACTCCTCCGACCCGACCCCGATCAGGCTCCGCTCGTAGGCCCCGCAGAAGCGGAGAGTGAGCAGCCACAGGAAGGGCAGCAGGATCGTCAGAACGATGTAGGGGGTGGCGCTCGAGTCGGTCGACCAGGAGAACCTGAGACCGTAGCCGAGCAGCGCGCCCGCGAAGACCGAGAAGAAGTCGAGAACCAGGACCAGCCCCACGTACCGGGTGTTCCACGGTTCGACATCGCCCCCACGACGTACGACGGGCACAACCTTCTCCGTCAACGTCATGGCCGGATCACCCCCCAGTCTGTCCCAAACATCTCTGGGAGGTCTGGTTCGGCTCTCCCCGGCCCTCTTGCCCGGAGGGTGAACAGACATTACCCGCAGTAGGCCAATGCGTGACTACACGGCTACCCAATGAGGGGGTTTGAAGCACCTGATGAAACCCCGCAATACCCTGGCTTGACTGGCCTCATGGAACATGAAAAGAATTTTGCGCCTGGACGAGACCAAGGGAGGTCAACGCCAGGACGGCGTCCGCCGCGCGGTCGACCTCCCACGCGAGCGTCTTGCGCTCGGCGGCCCCGAAATCCTTGAGCACGTAAGCCGCCGCGTCCATCCGGCCGGGTGGCCGGCCCACCCCGAACCGCAGCCGGAAGTACTCCTTGTCACCGAGCGACTTCGTGATCGATCGCAACCCGTTGTGACCGTTGTCACCCCCACCCCGTTTGAGGCGGATCGCCCCGAAGTCGACATCGAGCTCGTCATGGATCACCACCATCCGGTCCACCGGAACCCGGTAGAAGTCACCGAGCGCCTTGACCGGCCCACCCGACTCGTTCATGTACGTCTTGGGCTTGGCCAGCACCAGCCGCCGGCCGTCCAGCCGCCCCTCGACCACCTCGGCCCGGGACCTGTGCGCCTTGAATCTCGCCCGCATCCGCTCGGCCAGCAGCTCTGCCACCATGAATCCGGCATTGTGCCGGTTCCCGGCATACCCCGGCCCCGGGTTCCCCAGCCCGACGACCAGCCAGACGTCCTCGTCACTCATCCGACACCTCTCACCCGAACACCGGCCCGGTCACCCACCCGTACCACGACCTGCTGGACAGGGTGGCCTTTCATGCGAAAAGTCCCGGCCGCCGTGAGGCGGACCGGGACTTGTCGGAGCTTGCGCTACTCGGCTTCGGGGGCCTCGGCCTCGACGGCCTCGCCCTCGGTCTCGCCGGGCTCGGGCTCGGCGGCGGACAGGCCGGTGACCTGGAGGACCAGGGCGTCCTCGTCACCCGCGACGACGGAGCCGCGCGGCAGGGACAGGTCCTTGACGTAGATCGTTGCGCCGATGTCCAGACCCTCGACGGAGACCTCGATCTCGGTCGGGATGTGCGTGGCCTCGGCCTCGATCGTGATCGTGGTGAGCTCCTGGGCGACCTGCGCACCCGACACGATGGTGCCGGTGACGTTGACCGGGATCTCGACGATGACCTTCTCGCCGCGCTTCACCAGCAGCAGGTCCACATGCTCGAGGAAGCCCTTGAGCGGGTCACGCTGGACGTCCTTGGGCAGTGCCAGCTCATCGCCGCCGGTCAGCCCGGACAGGGTGAGCAGAACGTTGGGGGTCTTGAGCGCGAGCATCAGCTCGTGCCCGGGGAGCGAAATGTGCTGGGGGTCGGTGCCGTGCCCATAGAGGACGGCCGGCACCTTGCCTGCCCGGCGGGTGCGCCGGGCGGCACCCTTACCGAACTCGGAGCGCGGCTCGGCGGCGATGCGTACCTCGGACACGGCGAAAACTCCTCGTAATTGCGATCTTCGGCCCAGACAGGGCCGCCATCGGGCGCTCTCCCGGCCGTACAAACCGATCAGTAGCGGGTTCGTACAGTGCAGCAAGGGGCGCACACGGTCAACAGAGTCTAGCCGATCCGCAGGGGCGGCGGGGACGAGGACCCCGTCCCCGCCGTCGTTCCCCTCGGACCGGCCCCGGTCGCGTCCGGTCAGCCCTGGCTCTCGTCGTCGAACAGGCTGGTGACCGAACCGTCGTGGAAGACCTCGTTGATCGCGCTGGCGAGCAGCGGGGCGATCGACAGGACCGTCAGCTTGTCGAACCGCTTCTCGGGCGGGATCGGCAGCGTGTTGGTCATGATGACCTCGGAGATCCGGGAGTTCTTGAGCCGGTCGACGGCCGGTCCGGACAGCACGCCGTGGGTCGAGGTGACCACTACCTTGGCCGCACCCTGCTCGAACAGCGCCTCGGCGGCCTTCACGATCGTGCCACCGGTGTCGATCATGTCGTCCACGATCACGCAGGTGCGGCCCTTGACCTGGCCGACGACCTCGAAGACCTTGACCTCGTTCGCGACGAGCGGGTCGCGGCGCTTGTGGATGATCGCCAGGGGGCAGCCGAGCCGGTCGGTCCAGCGTTCGGCGACCCGGACCCGGCCCGCGTCGGGTGCGACCACGGTGACCTGGGAGGTGTCGATGGTGGCGGCGACGTGGTTGGAGAGGAGTTCGAGAGCGAAGAGGTGGTCGACGGGGCCGTCGAAGAAACCCTGGATCTGCGCGGTGTGCAGGTCCACGGTGATCAGCCGGTCGGCTCCTGCGGTCTTGAACAGGTCGGCCATCAGCCGGGCCGAGATGGGCTCGCGGCCGCGGTGCTTCTTGTCCTGGCGGGCATAGCCGAAGAACGGTGCCACCACGGTGATCCGCCGGGCGGAGGCCCGCTTGAGCGCGTCCACCATGATCAACTGTTCCATGATCCACTGGTTGATCGGAGCCGTGTGACTCTGGATCACAAAGGCGTCGCTGCCACGCACCGACTCCAGGAACCGGACGAAGGTCTCACCGTTGGCGAAGTCATAGGCCGCCGTGGGAACCAGGTCGGTGTCCAGGTGGTCCGCCACCTCCTGAGCCAGCTCCGGATAGGCACGGCCGGAGAAGAGCATCAGCTTCTTCTCGCCCTGCGTTCTGATCTCGCTCATGTGGTTACCCTCCAGGGTCATTGCTGGTCACGCGCGCGTTTCGCCGCTTCCGCGGCGGCGGTGCCGGGACGCTTGCGCTCGACCCAGCCCTCAACGTTGCGCTGCTGTCCGCGGGCGACGGCCATCGCCCCGGGCGGCACATCCTTGGTAATCACGGATCCGGCGGCCGTATAGGCCCCATCACCCACCGTGATCGGTGCCACCAGCATGTTGTCACTGCCGATCTTGACGTGGTCGCCGATGGTGCTCCGGCTCTTGACCACACCGTCGTAGTTGACGAACACGCAGGCCGCACCGATGTTGGTGCCCTGCCCGATGTCGGCGTCGCCGACATAGGTGAGATGCGGCACCTTCGTGCCCTCCCCCACCACGGAGTTCTTGATCTCGACGTACGTTCCCGCCTTGGACCCGCGGGCGAGCCTGGTCCCCGGGCGCAGATAGGCGTAGGGACCCACACTCGCCTGCGGACCGATCTCCGCGCTGACGCAGACGGCATTGGTGACCACCGCGTCCTCGCCGACCGCGGTGTCGGTCAGCGTGCAGTTGGGGCCGATCTCCGCGCCCGCCCCGAGCACGGTCCGGCCGTGCAGCTGGGTGTGGGGATGGAGCACCACGTCGGCCTCGGCGGTGACCTGCACATCCACCCAGGTCGTCTGCGGGTCGATCACCGTGACGCCCGCGCGCATCAACTGCTCCAGGATGCGGTCGTTGAGCTGCCGCCGGGCCTGGGCCAGCTGGACCTTGTCGTTGACGCCCTGGGTCTCGACCCAGTCGGCACTCTTGTAGGCCCCGGCCCGGTGCCCGTCACCACGCAGGATCCCGACCACGTCGGTCAGGTACTCCTCGCCATTGGCGTTCTCGGTCGTGATCCGCTGGAGCGCCCCGACGAGCAGCGCGCCGTCGAAGGCGTACATCCCGACGTTGATCTCGTGGATCTTGCGCTGCTCGTGCGTGGCGTCCTTGTGCTCGACGATCGCGGTGACCTCCTGGTGGTCACCGCGCACGATCCGGCCGTAGCCGGCCGCATCGGGCATGTCGGTGCTGAGGATCGTCACGGCGTTGCCCTGGTCCTCGTGCACCGCGACGAGCCGTTGGAGCGTGACACCGGTGAGCAGCGGGTGATCGCCGTTGGTCACGATCACCGTGCCCGTCAGTGCGCCGAGCTGTTCCAGCGCGATCCGGACCGCGTGGCCGGTGCCGTTCTGGACCTCCTGGAGAACCGGCAGCGCCTGTGGCGAGACCCGGGCCAGATGTTCGATCACCTGCTCGCGGCGGTGGCCGACGACCACGACGATCTTTTGGGGTTCGAGGACCTCGGCGGCGGCCAGCACATGACCGAGCATGCTGCGACCGGCGAGTTCGTGGAGGATTTTGGAGGTCCGGGATTTCATCCGGGTGCCCTCGCCTGCGGCGAGAACGATGACTGCAGCCGGGCTCACTGGGAGACTCCTGGGCGTCGCGGACGGGACGGTGGATGGCGTCGTGGTGGAAGGATCCGCCCGCCGCACAGGGGTGGCCTGCACGAACTCCGGGGCGGCAGGCCGTAACCCACCCGACATCTGCAGGATACCGTCCGGCGGCACCGGCTCCCCCCACCGGGCGCGGAGTGTTTATCCTGTCGAGTGGACCGGGCGGCGCCCGGTATCCTGGAACGCATCAGAACGGCTTCGCGGCCCGACTGATCCGGGATGGTCTAATGGTAGGACGACGGCTTTTGGTGCCGTTCGGTAGGGGTTCGAATCCTCTTCCCGGAGCTCTCAGGACCGGACCGGCCGCTTGCGCAGCAGGGGTTTGGCCTCCAGGCCGGACAGACCGTTCCAGGCCAGGTTGACCAGGTGCGCGGCGACCTCCTCCCGTTTGGGCTTACGCACCTCCAGCCACCACTGCCCGGTCATCGCGACCATGCCGACGAGCATCTGGGCATACATCGGGGCGTTCTTGCCCTCGTAGCCGTGCCGGTCGAACTCGGTGACCAGGAGATGCTCGACATGGGTGGCGATGTCGCTGATCAGGCTCGCGAACGTGCCGGTGCCCGAGGCTGCGTGCGAGTCGCGGACCAGGATCCGGAACCCGTCGGTGCTCTCCTCGATGTACTGGAGCAGGGCCAGGGCCGCGCCTTCGAGTTTGCCCCGGTAGCTGATGCCCCCCACCATCGCGTCGGTCACCATCGCGAGGAGCTTTTCCATCTCGCGGTCCACGACCACCGCGTAGAGCCCCTCCTTGCCGCCGAAGTGCTCGTAGACGACGGGTTTGGACACCCCGGCCTTGGCCGCGATCTCCTCCACCGCCGTGCCGTCCAGCCCACGCTCGGCGAACAGGCCGCGCCCGACCTCGACCAGCTGCTCGCGCCGTTCCTTGGCGGTCATCCGACGCCTTCTCTCTGCCACAACCCCATCTTGTCCTGTTCGGGTGCCGAGCGCGGCCGCACCCGAACAGGCAGACGGGTCAGCCGGTCTCGCCCTCCCAGCCGGTGAGCTGCACGTGCAGCCGGAAGAGGAGGGCACGGAACTCCGCGAGGTGGTCGTCCTGCCGCGAGGCCGCACCGAACGCCCCGCACCACCCCTCCCCGGCGCGCACGGCCTCATGCAGCACGTCGAGAAATGCTTCGGCGGCCTCGTCGGCGGGGTTGTCCCGGATCCGGCCGGGTCCCAGCTGCCTGAGGAACCACTGGACGCAGCCGCTCAGGTCGTCGCCTCCGGGGGCGCGGCGGGCGATCACTGGCCCACTCCGCGGCCGGGCCGTACGGCGGCCCGGGAGCGGCTGATGGCGGCTCTTAAGCGCCTTTTGCGGGCAATGGCAGGAGTGTTCATCACTCACTCTCCTTCTCGAGTCTGCTCCTGACTCTAGGAGGAGGGTGTGACAGAACGCCTACGCTCCGCTCTGGCCTTGGCCCGGTCGCGCAGCTTGGCCATGCGCTCCTGCTCCTTGGCACGCTGGCGGGGGTCGAGTGAGGGCCGCACCTCCAGGTTCGAAAGGCCGTTCCAGGCGAGGTTCACCACATGCGCGGCGACCTCCGCACGTCCGGGCCTGCGGGTGTCGAGCCACCACTGGCCGGTCAGCGCGAGCATCCCGACCAGCATCTGCGCGTACATCGGGGCCGGCTTGCTGTCATAGCCGTGCCTGGTGAACTCCTCCGCGAGGATGTGCTCGACCTCGCCCGCGATCTCACTGAGCAGGCTGGCGTAGCTGCCGTGCCCGGTGCCGCCATGGGAGTCCCGGACCAGGATCCGGAACCCCGCGGTGCTGTCCTCGATGTACTCCAGGAGGGCCGTCGCGGCCAGCTCCAGCTTCTCGCGGGGCTCCAACTCGGTGGTCAGCGCCTTGGTGATGAGCATGAGTAGACGGTCCATCTCGCGGTCCACCACGACCGCGTAGAGCCCTTCCTTGCCGGCGAAGTGTTCGTAGACGACCGGCTTGGAGACCGCGGCCTTGGCCGCGATCTCCTCCACCGAGGTCCCGTCGAGGCCTCGTTCCGCGAACAGGGTCCGCCCGACGTCCAGAAGCTGCTCCCGGCGCTCGGCGCCGGTCATCCGCCGTCTGCTCATGGCTCAGGAGACGCGCTTGGCGGCGATCCGCTCGGGAGTGGGCCAGCGCACGTTGTGCGCCCAGCCCACCTTCTCGAACAGCCAGATGATGCGGGCGCTGATGTCGATCTGGCCCTTGAGCACGCCGTGCCGGGCCGAGGTCGGGTCGGCGTGGTGCAGGTTGTGCCAGGACTCGCCGAGCGAGGGGATGGCCAGCCACCACACGTTGCGGGCCTGGTCGCGGGAGGTGAACGGGGTCTTGCCGAAGGTGTGGCAGATCGAGTTGATCGACCAGGTGACGTGCTGGACCAGTGCGACCCGGACGAACCCGGCCCAGAACAGGGCGGTGAAGAAGCCCAGCCAGGACATGGTGATCAGGCCGCCGAGCGCGGCCGGGACCAGGAAGGTCGCGGCGACGATCAGGCCGAAGGACTGGTGGACCTTGCGGATGTCCTTGTCGGCCAGGATGTCGGGGCAGTACTTCTCGGCCGAGGTGGCCTGGGAGGCGTAGAGCCAGCCGTAGTGCGCCCAGTAGAGGCCCTTGGCCAGGCCCTTCCAGTCGTCGCCGTACAGCCACGGCGAGTGCGGGTCGCCCTCCTTGTCGGAGTACTTGTGGTGCCTGCGGTGGTCGGCGACCCAGTTGAGCACGGGGCCCTCGATCGCCAGGCCGCCGGCGATCGCCAGAGCGATCTTGAGCGGGCGGTTGGCCTTGAACGAGCCGTGGGTGAAGAACCGGTGGTAGCCGACCGTGATGCCGCAGACCGACAGCAGCCAGAAGACGGCGAAGAGGATGAGGTCGGACCAGCCGAGGAAACGGCCCCAGGCGAGCGGGATCACCGCGATCAGGGCCAGCGTGGGAACGCCGGTGAACAGCGCGACAAGAACCTTGTGCGACAGCCCGTTCCGGTCCGGGTTGAAATCAGAGGCCGGCTGGCGGGGCGCGGAGGTGATGGGAGCTGCAGTCAACGGACCGTCTCTCATGGAGGGAAACCTTACCTACGTCACCGTAACCTACGGTCAAGTAGGACTATAGGGACGGCGGGGTAAAACTTTCCCACCTGCAGGAATACAGCCCCTCACCCTCAGTCACAGTTGCCGCGGCTGCAGGAACTCCAGCCGGTTTCCGACCGGGTCGGCGGAGAAGATCCTTCTGAATCCGGGTAGGAGATCGTCAGGCTGAGCCTCGTGCCCGGCGGCCTCGAGCCGCAGCGCCAAGCCGTCGAGATCCTCCACCAGCAGCCCCGGATGGGCCTTGCGCGCGGGTCGGAAATCCGCCTCGATCCCCAGATGGAGTTCGAACCCGTCACCGCGGAACCAGACACCGCCGCGAGCCGCCAGCACCGGCGGCTTGGGGATCTCCACCAGCCCCAGAACCCCCGCGTAGAACCGACGGAGCGCGTCCTCCGACCCGGCGGGAGCAGCGAGTTGTACGTGATCGAGCCGCATGGAACCGACCTCCTCCAAGAGAAAAGACCGGAGACCGCCACGGAGGTTGTCCGTCGCGGCCGCCGGCCGACACGACCCTTTGTGCGGGGCCGAAGGGGTGGTGGCTGGTGAGCCACCGGTTTCCAGATGCCGCCCGCTATGGGGGTCGGCAGCACCGCAGGGGAACGAATTGCCGCTTTTCTCCCACTGCGGGCGGCACCTCGCTCAGGGGACCGTGGCCACGACGAAAATCCTCCGAAAGGGGAAGACCGTGCCGTGCCGGCCCGGTGGATAGGCCGCACGCAGCCTGGATCGGTACTCGTGGAGAAAGTCCTCGGGGTCCTCGAGTGCGTCGAGGACCGGCCGCAGGGCGGTCCCCTTGACCCATTGGAGGACGGGGTCGGGCCCGTGCAGCACCTGGCTGTAGGTGGTCTCCCACGCGTCCACACCGCATCCCAGGTCCGACAGGGCCGCCAGGTAACCCCCGGGAGAGAGCACCGGGACCCCCCTGTCGTCAAGCCCGTAGGACTCGGCCAGCTCCCGCAGGAGGGCGTGACTCGGCGCGAAGTGGTTGCCGGGCACCTGGAAGGCCAGCACGCCTGCGGTGCCGAGCGCCCCGACCAGCCGGGGGAACAGCTCGACATGGCCGGGAACCCACTGGAACGCGGCGTTGGAGACGATCACGTCGTACCGGCCGTCCGGCTCCCAGGCCGCGAGGTCGCCCACCGAGAAGCTCAGGCCGGAGAACGCGCGGGCGGCGGCGATCATGCTCTCCGAGCTGTCGAGGCCGTGCACCCGGGCCGCAGGCCAGCGGGCGGCCAGGGTCGCGGTGAGTTCGCCGGAACCGCAGCCCAGATCGATGACCCGAGCCGGGTCCTTGACCGGGATCCGGCCGGTGAGCTCGAAGAACGCCCTGCTCCGCTCGTCGGAGTAGAGGGCGTACTGCGCCGGGTCCCAGGTGTCTCTTGACATCAAGACACATCGTCGCAACACCACTGTCTTGATGTCAAGAGGTTGCGACGTCTATCTTGACGTCGAGACAGGTAGGCTGCGTCCTGTGGAGGACGAGGTCGATCGACTGGTCGGAGCCTGGCGGAACGAACGCCCGGAGCTCGACGTCGGACCCCTGCACGTCCTCAGCCGGATCTCCCGGCTCGCCCGGCACCTCGACCGGGCCCGCCGCAACGTGTTCGCCGCGCACGACCTGGAATCCTGGGAGTTCGACGTCCTCACCGCGCTGCGCAGAGCCGGCCGGCCCTACCAGCTCAACCCCGGCCAGCTCCTGCGCGCCACCCTCGTCACCTCCGGGACCATGACCAACCGGATAGACCGGCTCGCCGCCACCGGACTCGTCGAACGCCACCCCGACCCGCAGGACAAACGCGGCGTCCAGGTCCGGCTCACCGAGACCGGCCGGCAACGCGTGGATGCCGCCTTCAGCGACCTGCTCGACGCGGAAAAGGTGTTCCTCCTGTCCCTCACCGAAGGCGACCAGAAACACCTCACCGACCTGCTCCGAACCCTGCTGATCCCCTTCGACCGGGCGTGAGCACCCGTCCCGTCAGGACTCGGCCAGTTCCAGCCAGGCCATCTCCACCTCGTCCTTGTCGGCCAGGACGGACTTGAGCTCCGCGTCGAGCCTCAGCAGCCGGGCGTGGTCGGTCGCGGCGTCGGCCATCTCGGCGTGCAGCTTCGCCTCGCGCCTGGTGAGCTTGTCGAGCTGACGTTCCAGCCGGTCGAGCTCCTTCTTGGCCTTCCAGTCCTGCTTGGCGGGCTGCCCGGACTCCGTCACGACCGCCGGCGCGGCCCGGGAGGCGCCCGCGGAACCCGCGGCGACCCGGTCGAGGTACTCCTCGACCCCGCCGGTGAGCATGCGGACCTGGCCGTCGCCGAGCAGGCCGAACACGGTGTCGGTGACCCGCTCCAGGAAGTACCGGTCGTGGCTGACCACGATGAGCGTGCCCGGCCAGCCGTCGAGGATGTCCTCGACCTCGGTCAGCGTCTCGATGTCGAGGTCGTTGGTCGGTTCGTCGAGCATCATCACGTTCGGCTCCGCCATCAGCAGCCGCAGCAACTGGAGCCGCCGCCGCTCGCCGCCCGACAGGTCGCCGATGGGGGTCCACTGGGCGTCGGTGCCGAACCCGAGCCGCTCCAGGAGCTGCCCGGCCGTCCAGTCCCGCTTGCCGACGGTGATCCGCCGGGCGATCTCCTCGACCGACTCCAGCACCCGCCGCTCAGGGTCGAGCTCGACCAGTTCCTGCGACAGGTGCGCGAGCTTCACGGTCTTGCCGGTGACGACCCGGCCCCTCTCGGGCTGGACGACACCGGCGAGCAGCTTGAGCAGGGACGTCTTGCCGCTGCCGTTGACACCGACCAGGCCGACCCTGTCACCGGGACCGAGCCGCCAGGTCATGTGCTCGAAGATCGGCTTGGGTCCGGCGTGGTAGGTCACGTCCTCCACGTCGTACACCGTCTTGCCGAGCCGCGCCGTGGCGAACCGGGTGAGCTCCACCCTGTCGCGCAGGGGCGGTACGTCGGCGATCAGCGCCGTGGCGGCGTCGATCCGGAACTTGGGCTTGGAGGTGCGGGCCGGCGGTCCCCGCCGCAACCACGCGAGCTCCTTGCGCATCAGGTTCTGGCGCTTGGCCTCGGTGGAGTCCGCGACCCTGGTCCGTTCGGCCTTGGCGAGCACGAAGGCCGAGTATCCGCCCTCGTAACGCTCGACCCGGCCGTCGACTACCTCCCAGGTCCGGTCGGTCACCTCGTCCAAAAACCACCGGTCGTG
>JBDSTJ010000422.1:0-4283 GCA_039928335.1 Streptosporangiaceae bacterium
CTTGCGGCAATTCCGGATCAGGCCCACGCGTCGGGCATGGTGTCGGCGATCCACCTGAAGGTCCACGAGAAACGGGCCCTCACACTCGTCAAGGTGCGCAGGCACCACAGCCGCATCCAGCGCAACAAGCTGATCGGCCGGCGGCTGGTCGTCAGGTTCGGCTGGTCCGAACGGCACTTCCGCTGCCTCAACCGGCTGTGGATGCGCGAGAGCGGGTGGAGCGCCCGGTCGCACAACGGCGGATCAGGGGCGCACGGCATCCCACAGGCACTGCCCGGCTCCAAGATGCGCAGTGCCGGCACCGACTGGAGGACCAACCCGCGGACCCAGATCCGCTGGGGCCTGAGGTACATCAAGTACCGCTACGGGTCGCCCTGCGGCGCCTGGGGTCACTCGCGGGCCACCGGCTGGTACTGACCACCTGCGGAGTGCCGCCGGGAAGGGGAGGTCCCGGCGGCGCTCCGGTCAGCTCCGCGTCATCGCCAGCACGTCGAGGGCGGCGTCGAGCTGCTCCAGGGTGAGCGTGCCCCGGTCCACGTGACCGCGCTCCAGCACCACCTCGCGGATGGTCCTGCGCTCCCTCAGCGACTGCTTGGCCACCGCCGCGGCCTCCTCGTACCCCAGGAACCTGTTGAGCGGCGTCACGATCGAGGCAGAGCCCTCGGCGTAGGAGAGGCAGCGCTCCTCATCGGCCGCCAGGCCGTCGATGCAGCGGTCGGCCAGCAGCCGCGTCACGTTGGCCAGCAGCGCGATCGACTCCAGCAGGTTCCTGGCCAGCATCGGCAACTGCACGTTGAGCTCGAACGAACCCGAGGCCCCGCCGAACGCGATGGCCGCGTCATTTCCGATCACCTGCGCGGCGACCATGCAGACCGCCTCGGGGATCACCGGGTTGACCTTGCCCGGCATGATCGACGAACCGGGCTGCAGGTCCGGCAGCCGCAGCTCCGACAGGCCCGCGCGCGGCCCGGAACCCATCCAGCGCAGATCATTGGCGATCTTGTTGAGCCCCACCGCGATCGTCCGGAGCACGCCGCTCGTCTCCACCAGCCCGTCCTGCGCGCTCTGGGCCTCGAAATGGTTGCGGGCCTCCCGCAGCGGCAGGCCGGTCTCGGCGGCCAGCAGCGCGATCACCCGGGCCGCGAACCCGGGCGGGGTGTTGATCCCGGTTCCGACCGCGGTGCCGCCCAGCGCCAGCTCACCCAGCCGGGGGAGCACCGACTCGATCCGCTCCACCCCGTAGCCGACCTGCGCGGCGTACCCGCCGAACTCCTGGCCCAGGGTGACCGGCGTCGCGTCCATCAGGTGCGTGCGCCCCGACTTGACCACGGCCGCGAACTCGGCGGCCTTGCGGTCCAGCGCGGCATGCAGGTGGAGCAGCGCCGGGACCAGCTCCTCGACCAGCAGCGCCGTCGCGGCCAGATGGATCGAGGAGGGGAAGACGTCGTTGGAGGACTGCGAGGCGTTCACGTGGTCGTTGGGGTGGGCCTGGACGCCGCGCTCGGCGGCGAGGCTCGCGATCACCTCGTTGGCGTTCATGTTGGAGGAGGTGCCTGACCCGGTCTGGAACACGTCGATCGGGAACTCGCCGTCCCACTTTCCGGCCGCGACCTCCAGCGCCGCCTCGGCGATGGCCTCGGCCAGGTCCTTGGGGAGCACCCCCAGCTCGCCGTTGACGGTCGCCGCGGCGGCCTTGATCCGTCCCAGGGCCCCGATGTGGGCGCGGGACAGGGTCCTGCCAGAGATCGGGAAGTTCTCGACCGCACGCTGCGTCTGAGCCCGCCACCTGGCGGTCGCGGGAACCCGAACCTCGCCCATTGAGTCATGTTCGATCCGAAAATCCGTCATGCACCCAACGTACGACCGTCAGTGGCGTTCGGGGATGTCGAAGGTCTGGGTGCCCGACTCGGGCTTCTCGTCGTCACCGTTGACCGTGACCTTGCAGGACGTGCCGTCGATGACCGTGACCGTCAGCGGGGTCTTGTTGGACACATACGACTGGTCGCCCTGGATGCTGCTCCGGTCGACGTCGCCCTGGACCCCGTTGTGCAGCACGGTGTACTGACAGGTGCTGCCCGCCGTGGCCACGATCACCAGCACGTCGGCGGTCGCGCTCACCTGGGTCGAGTCCTGGGTGCTCGGGGACAGCCCGTCGTTCTTCTCCCCGCCGGCCAGCATGATCACCGCGACGATCGCGACGATCACCGCGAGGACCGGCGCGCCGATGATGAAGTACGGCCGGAACCGCACCGCGGGGCTCTCCTGGGCGCGGTGGGCGCCACTGCGCCGGCTGGGCAGGTTCGACGACGAGCTGGACATCAGGGACATCGCCGAGTCCGGCGGAATCATCATGGCCGCCGAACGGCGCGGCATCGCGGCCCGCTCCAGCCGGTCGGCGAGCTTGGCGTGGGTGAACCGCTTCTTGGGGTTGCGCTGGAGCAGCCCGGAGATCACCGGGGCCAGGTCGCCGGCCCGCAGGGTGGGTGCCGGGTCCCCGGTCAGCACCGCGGACAGCGTCGCCATCACGTTCTCGTAGTCGAACGGAGGACGCCCCTCGACTGCGGTGTAGAGGGTCGCGCCGAGCGACCACAGGTCGGACTCGGGGGTCGCCTTCTCGCCTCGGGCCACCTCGGGTGCGACATAGGCGGGCGACCCGACGAACGTGCCGATCTTGGTGATCGTGGAGGAACCGTTGGTGACGGCGAGGCCGAAGTCGGTGAGGACGACCCGGCCGGGTGCGAGCAGCACGTTGGACGGCTTGATGTCCCGGTGCAGGACCCCCGCGGCGTGCGCCTCGTCCAGCGCTGCCACCAGCTGCCTGCCCAGCATCGCGGCCTCCTCGGGCCGCATCGGCCCGTTGGCCTTGAGGTGCTGTTCGAGCGTCGGTGCCTCGATGAGTTCCATCACGATCCAGGGCCGGGCGTGCTCCTGGACGACGTCGTACACCTCGATGATCGACTTGTGCCGTACCCTGGCGGGCGCGCGGGCCTCGCGCAGCGTCCGCCGGTAGAACACGACCCGCTCGTTCTCGTCGAGCTCCGACGGGAAGCGGATCTCCTTGATCGCGACGTCGCGTTCGAGCAGCTCGTCGTGGGCCCGCCACACCGTGCCCATCGCTCCGTGCCCGAGCGCATGCATCAGCCGGTAACGCTTCGCTAGCACGAAGGGCTCCGTCTGTGTCATGCGGGAAAAGATACAGTAAGGCCGACCCCGTCAGACAACGGACGCTAACTACAAGCATGGTCGGGTTATCTGCGTCCGATTGATAGCAACGGGCCGCTGGTGTCCGCAAAGAAATCCCCACCCTTGTCGTCCACGACGACGAAAGCCGGGAAGTCCTCTACTTCGATCTTCCACACGGCCTCCATCCCGAGCTCCTCGTACTCCAGGACCTCGACCTTGCGGATGCAGTCCTGGGCCAGCCGGGCCGCCGGGCCGCCGATGGAGCCCAGATAGAAGCCGCCGTGCTTCTTGCAGGCGTCGGTGACCTGCTGGGACCGGTTGCCCTTGGCCAGCATGACCAGGGAGCCGCCCGCGGCCTGGAACTCCTCGACATAGGAGTCCATCCGGCCGGCGGTGGTGGGGCCGAAGGAGCCGGAGGCATAACCCTCGGGGGTCTTGGCCGGGCCGGCGTAGTAAACGGCGTGGTCCTTGAGGTACTGCGGCATTCCCTCGCCCGCGTCCAGCCGTTCCTTGATCTTTGCGTGGGCGATGTCGCGGGCCACCACCAGCGGGCCGGTGAGGGACAGTCGGGTCTTCACCGGATAGCGGGTCAGCTCGGCGCGGATGTCGGCCATCGGCCGGTTCAGGTCGATCCGGACGACGTCGTCGTCGAGGTGCTCCTCGGTGGTGTCGGGCAGGAAGCGAGCCGGGTCGGTCTCCAGCTTCTCCAGGAACACACCATCGGCGGTGATCTTCGCGAGGGCCTGCCGGTCGGCGCTGCAGGAGACCGCGAGCGCGACCGGGCAGGACGCGCCGTGCCGGGGCAGGCGGATCACCCGGACGTCGTGGCAGAAGTACTTGCCGCCGAACTGCGCGCCGATGCCGAGCTTCTGGGTCAGCTCAAAGACCTGCTGCTCCAGCTCGACGTCCCGGAAGCCGTGGCCGGCCGCGGACCCCTCGACCGGCAGGTGGTCGAGGTAGTGGGCCGAGGCGTACTTGGCGGTCTTGAGCGCGAACTCCGCGCTGGTCCCGCCGACGACGATCGCCAGGTGGTACGGCGGGCAGGCGGCCGTGCCAAGGGATCGGATCTTGTCCCCCAGGAAACGCATCATCGCGGTGGG
>JBDSTJ010000423.1:0-3023 GCA_039928335.1 Streptosporangiaceae bacterium
GCTCGTACAGCCGGAACTGGTCCCCGGTCAGGCCGGTCTCGGCGGGCGTCTGGAACGTCTCGCCGGCCGGGCGGATCGCCTCGTGCGCCTCCTGGGCGTTCTTGACCTTGCTGGTGTAGACGCGCGGGCCGGCCGGCACGTACTGCGGGCCATACAGCGCGCCGGCCTGGGCGCGGGCCGCGCTGATCGCGGTCTGCGACAGCGTGATGCTGTCGGTACGCATGTAGGTGATGTAGCCGTTCTCGTACAGCTTCTGGGCGACCTGCATCGCGTACTTCGGCGAGAAGCCGAGCTTGCGGCTGGCCTCCTGCTGCATCGTCGTCGTGCGGAACGGCGCGTACGGCTTGCGGGTGTACGGCTTCTGCTCGACGCTCGTGACCTTGAACGGCCGGCCCTCCAAACGGGAGGCCAGGCCGGTGGCGGTCTCCTCGTCGAGCTGCCGCACCCCGGCCTTGAGGACGCCCCGGTTGGAGTAGTCCCTGCCCTGGGCGATCTTGGTTCCGTCGATCGCGACGAGCTTCGCGGCGAAGTTCTCGCCGTCCTTGTCCAGGTCGGCGTTGACGTCCCAGTAGGCGCCGGACACGAACGCGATGCGCTCCCGTTCCCGCTCGACGCAGAGCCTGGTCGCCACCGACTGGACCCGGCCCGCTGACAGCTTCGGCATGACTTTCTTCCACAGGACCGGGCTGACCTCGTAGCCGTACAGTCGGTCGAGGATCCGCCGGGTCTCCTGGGCGTCGACCAGCTGGAGGTTGAGCTCCCGGGTGTTCTGTGCGGCGGCCCTGATCGCGTCCGCGGTGATCTCGTTGAAGACCATCCGGTGCACCGGCACCTTGGGTTTGAGCACTTCCTGGAGGTGCCAGGCGATGGCCTCACCCTCGCGGTCCTCGTCCGTGGCGAGAAAGAGTTCGTCGGCGTCGGCCAGCAGCCTCTTGAGCTTGGCGACCTGCGCCTTCTTGTCCGCGTTGACGATGTAGACCGGCTCGAACTCATGGTCGACGTTGACGCCCAGCCGCCCCCACGGCTCCGCCTTGTACTTGGCGGGGACCTGCGCGGCGTCGGCCGGCAGGTCGCGAATGTGGCCGATGCTGGACTCCACGACATAGCCCGCGCCGAGATAGCCCGCGATCTTCTTCGCCTTGGCGGGCGACTCGACGATCACCAGGCGGGTGCCTCCCGGCTTACTGCCGTTGCTGGCTGGCACAGTCGTTCCAACCCATCTATATCGCTTGATCCGACACTTGAGTCACTCATCCGGGGATCGGTCCCCGTCATTGCGACGGTACCCCGGGTCCCGCGGGGACAAGGCCCGACGGGATTCCGCTCCGCAGGCGACCATAACCCCCCTGACAGGATGACACGCCCCGAAGACCGTGCGGGTTCTCCGGTGATGTACCCCGAACAATAGGCGCGCACCAAGGGGTTCAACTGCCGTTCCCTCCCGTGTCATGATGCCTTTGATGGCGGAGTACACCTATCTGACGTTCAGTCTGCCTCGCGGGACCACCAGGGAAGCCGCGCGGCAGATCATGACCGAGCATGCGGAGTACGGCGGCTGGGAGCTGCACAGGCTTCGCCTGCACCCCGACGGCCGCCGCTGGATCCAGCTCCGCAAGAAGATCATCCGACAGCGCAGCACCCTGCGCTCGTAAATAAGGCTTTGCCTGCCCCGGGCCGCGCCCCCGGGACAGGCAAAGCGTTCTTGGGTGTTACCTGCGGACGACCCTGCGGGCGTACGCGCCGACCACGGAGATCGCGGCCAGGATGCCGCCCAGCACCAGCACCGCGACGGAGCCGGTCCGGTCGGGGGTCTCAGCGGAGGCGTTCACCGCGTCGGTCAGGTCCGTGACGCTACCCCCGGTCTGAGGGGCCTTGAGGTGGCCGCCGACGGGCAGCGACTCGAGCGCCGGCACGTTGCCGCCGACGGGCAGCTCGGGCAGCGCGCCGATCGGCAGCGAGCCGGTCAACCCGCCCAGCGGGCCGTTGGCCGAACGCATCGGCAGGCCGTCGGTGGGCAGGCCCTCGGCGGGCAGGCCCTGGGTGAGCGAGCCGCCGGGCAGCAGACCGGACAGGTCGCCGACGGGCAGGCCGCCACCGGTGTCGCGCATCTGCAGGGACCTGCTGACCGTGTCGACATTGCCCAGGGCGGGCAGTGCGGGCAGCAGGCCCGGGTTGGCCGCACCGGCCGGGAGCCGCGGCATGACCGGGAGGCCGCCGTCGATCGGCAGGACCCTGGTCAGACCCGGGGCCGTCGGCAGGCCGAGGTCGGCCGGGCCGGATGTGCGGCTGTGCCCTTCCTCGTCGGTCTGGCACTGGGCGTTGGTACCGCAGGCCTCGACCGGTGCCTTCACCGGGGCGACGACCTGGTTGCCGTGCGAGGTCTTGATGTGCGGGGCGCCGGTGCCCTCGGCGTGCGAGCCGCCGACGCAGCCGGCGGCGGTCTCGGCCGCCACGGCCACGGCGTTGCCGCAGGCGGTGATCGGCGCGGTGATCGGGGCGTACACCTGGTTGCCGCCGGCCACGCTGTGGTCGCCGGAGGTGTACATGCCACCGGGGATGGAGCTGTCGGTGCTCGCGCCGCCCTCGCACAGAGCGGCGGAGTCACCCAGGACCGCCGCGGCGTTGCCGCAGGCATTCACCGGGACGCTGACCGGGGCGTGAACCTGGTTGCCGCCGGCGATGCTGCCGTCACCTGAAGGGTCCATCGTGCCGTGGTTGTGGGTCTCGCTGCCGCCTTCGCAGCCTGCCGCGGCGTGGCCCACGGCGTTGCCGCACACGTTGACCGGCGCGGACACCGGGGCGTCGACCTGGTTGCCGCCGAGCACCGAGTGGTCGCCGGAGGTCTCGAGACCTCCGTTGCCGTCGCCCTCGTTGACGACCTTCGCGCCGCCCTTGCAGCCGGCGACCGCTTCACCCAGGACCGCCGCGGAGTTGCCGCACACGTTGACCGGTGCGGACACCGGGGCGTGGACCTGGTTGCCACCGCCGACGCTGCTGTTGCCGGAGGTCTCGTTGCCGTTCCC
>JBDSTJ010000424.1:0-6390 GCA_039928335.1 Streptosporangiaceae bacterium
ATCACCCGTGAGGCACCCCGCCCGGGCAGCTCGCAAGGCCCGTCGATAGTGAAGCCCCGGCAGAACGAGCCCGATCTTGAGCCACCCCGGACCGTGACCCAGACCGCTGGTGGCTCATATACGGGCAAAAGCCATGGGCTTCACCCACGAACTCCACCCTCATCGGACATTCTGGCGCACCCTTCGATCCTGTCACCGCGGCCGCACCATGGCGGCGGACTTCACCGGCACCGCTCATGCCGACCAGCGGGCGCAGTTCGGTCAGTCATGCGGGCCGGGGCCCCGGAACAGGACATCCAGGGCAGTGTCTTCGACGGTGCGGCCGGTGGCGAAGGCGTGGGCGACGTGCAGAGGTAAGAAGGCCGAGGGAGCAAAGTGGCGATCAGACCGCATCCGCTTGCCGACAGCGGGTCGCCTGGGAGGAGTAGGCCTTGTCCGCAACGATCGCGTCCGGGCGGGTGCGGGGCCGGCCGACCGGGCCCCCTACCTTGATCCGCTCGACAACCGTGGTGAAACGCGGTCCGTCGGCGGCCTGCGGTCAGGACGAAGGACAGCGGACGACAGCGACGGTCGGATGCCGGGTCCTGTGCGGCGGGGTGCGGTCTCAGTGGGTTGGAGGGGGATGGCTCAGGTGTCCGTCGTGGACTTCGGCGATCCGGTCGACGGCGCTGAGGTGGGCGGGGTCGTGGGTGACCAGAACGGTGGCGGTGGCTTGCTGGTGGGTGAGGCGGGTGATCAGGTCGATGATGGCGGCGCCGCGTTCGTGGTCGAGGGCGCTGGTGGGTTCGTCGACCAGGAGGAGGGTGGGGTCGTTCATCAGGGCGCGGGCGATGTTGACGCGTTGGCGCTCGCCGCCGGAGAGCTGGTGGGGGCGGCGTCCGGCCTGGTCGGCCAGGCCGACCGTGTCGAGGAGTTCGAGGGCGCGGGTGCGGGCTTTGGCGGGGCTGCGGCCGTCGATCTGGGCCATGACCTGGAGCTGTTCGGCGGCGGTGAGGGAAGGCAGCAGGTTGGGCTGCTGGAAGACGATGCCGATCTTGTGACGGCGCAGTTCGGTGAGCTCGCCGCGGCTCATGCCGCTGGTTTCGGTGCCGTCGACGGTGACGGTGCCGGTGTCGGGGGTGATCAGGGTGGCGGCGACGGCCAGAAGGCTGGACTTGCCGGAGCCGGAGGGGCCGACCACGGCGGTGAGGCTGCCCTTGGGGACGTTGAGCGAGACCTGGTCGAGAGCGGTCAGGCGGGCGCCGCCGTCGGGGTAGGTGAGGGTGATGTCGGTCAGGTTCAGGCTCATCGGACGCCCCCCAGGGCTGTCAGCGGGTCGACGGAGGTGATGCGGCCAATCGACAGGGCGGCCCCGAGGACGCCGAGGAGGATGATCACGGCGGCGGGGACGAGGACGGTGGCGGGGGTGAGGAGGAACGGCACCGTGCTACCGGCGACGAGTGCGCCGAGGGTGACGGCGATACCGGTCCCGGCCAGGGTGCCGCCGGCGAGCAGGACGACGGCCTGTCCGAGGGCGTCTCTCAGGAGGCTGGCCGTGGAGGCGCCGAGTGCCTTGAGGACCGCGACATCTGCGCTGCGCTGGATGGTCCAGACGGTGAAGAAGGCGCCGATGACCAGGGCGGAGATGGCGAAAAGGAAGCCGCGCATCAGCTGCAGGGAGCCGTTTTCGGAGGCATAGGAGCCGATTGCGGACAGCGAGTCGTCCCTGGTGACCGTCTTGGTGCCCGCAGCCTGGTCGGCGGCTCTCACGTCGGTGTCGGAGGCGGTGTTCAGAGCGATGACGGTCGCGGTGTCGCTGTTGCCGACGGGGGGTGCGGTCTTGTGCCAGGTGTCGAGGCTGGTCCAGATGACCGGGGTGTGGCTGAAGGAGGCGTCGCCCTTGACCGCGGCCACCGTCAGGTGCTGTCCGGCCATGGTGAAGGCGTCGCCGGTCCCCAGGCCGAGGTTCTCGGCGGCCGTGGTGGACAGCACGGCCGCGTGTCCGTTGATCTTGTTGCTGTCGGGGGCCAGGCGGGAGCCGGGTTCGACACCGAAGGCGGAGACTCCGGTGCTCCTGTCGCCGGCGGCGGCCTTGGTGATGGTGATGCCCAGCGGTTCGGCGCTGGTGACTCCGGGGGTTGCGGCCCACTGCTGCCACTGTTTCGCGGTGACGGTGGAGTTGGCGTACGACAGGTCCCCTCCGCTGCTGGGCACCTGGAAGGCGATCTTGTCGGCGGGCAGGCCGGTGATGGCGGAGACGTTCTGTCGGCCCAGCCCGGCGGTCAGGCCGGACAGCAGGCCGACCAGCAGGGTGATGAGCACGATGACGGTTCCCATCAGGGCGAACCGCCCCTTGGCGAACTTCAGATCTCTCCAGGCGACGAACACGGCTTTGGCCTGTCCTTTCTGTGGTGGAAGCGGTATGCCTCCACCCTCGCCGCCGCACCTCTGCGCGGGCATCTGGCAGGAGACGGCACTTGGCGGACCGAAAGACGCCACGCGGGTTCTACCTTTCGATGGACGCCGCACCGGGGTCTGCGTCCCTAAGCTGCAGGAACTGTGAACGCCACCACTCCCGCTCTGACCCCGACCACCCGGGTTCTGGCGTGGTGCCTGCACCTGCTGGTCGTCGCCCTGCTCGCCCTGGCCGCGGGCCGGGCCGTGGCCGGGAGCCGGTCGCACGCCGCGATGACCGTCGGCGTGGCGGCGGCGTGCGCTCTGGTGTACGCCGCCGGGCCGCTCCTGCCGCGCATCAGCCGCTCCCCACGGGCCGCGGCCTGGTGGCTGGCCGCCGTCGGCGGTGTGTGGTTGGGGCTGCTGGCCCTGTCCGCAGACGCGGTCTGGGTCGCCTTTCCGCTGTACTTCCTCCAGCTCCACCTGCTGCCGCGCCGCACCGCCCTGACCGTGGTCGCAGCGACCACGGTCGCGGCGATCACCGCGTTCGCCGCCCATACCGGCTCCTTCAGCATCGCCATGGCCATCGGTCCCGCGCTCGGCGCCGCGGTCGCGGTCGCGGTGGTGTGGGGATACCAGGCCCTGTACCGCGAGAGCGAACAGCGCCGTCAGCTGATCGAAGAACTCACCGCCACCCGCGCCGACCTGGCCCGGGCGCAGCACACCGCCGGGATCCTGGCCGAACGCGAACGCCTGGCCCGCGAGATCCACGACACCCTCGCCCAGGGCCTGTCCAGCATCCTGCTGCTGTTGCGCGCCGCCGAACGCGCCCTGCCCGGCACACCCGAGAAGACCGCCCGCTACCTGGACCAGGCCCGCCAGACAGCCGGGGACAACCTCGCCGAGGCGCGCCGCTTCGTCGCCGCACTCACCCCGCCCTCCCTGGAAGGCGCCACCCTGGCCGGCGCGCTGGAACGGTTGTGCGCCACCACCACCACCCGGCACCGGCTCACCGCACGCTTCCACCTCACCGGCGACCCGGTACCGCTGCCGACCGCGTACGAGGTCGCTCTGCTGCGCATCGCCCAGTCCGCTCTCTCGAACACCGTCCGACACGCCCACTCCACCACCGCCGAAGTCACCCTCAGCTACCTCGGCGACCACGTCGGCCTCGACGTCGTCGACAACGGCACCGGCTTCGACCCCGGCCGGCTGCCCGCCCCCGACCCCGAGAACGGCGGCTTCGGGCTGGCCGCCATGCGCGCCCGCACCCGCGCTCTCGGCGGTACCCTCACCCTCGAATCCGCCCCCGGCCACGGCACCGCCCTGGCCGCCCAACTCCCTCTCAACCCGCCCGCCGACAGCGAACCAGAGGCCCAACGGTGACCGACCACCCCATCCGCCTGCTCCTGGCCGACGACCACCCGGTCGTACGGGCCGGACTTCGAGCAGTGCTGGAGACCGAACCCGGCCTCACCGTGGTGGCCGAAGCCGCCACCGCGGAGGACGCCATCGCCCGCGCAGCCGAAGGCGACATCGACGTCGTGCTGATGGACCTGCAGTTCGGCAGAGGAATGGGCGGCGCCGAGGCCACCGCCCAGATCACCGCCCGCCCCGGCGCCCCTCGCGTGCTCATCGTCACCACCTATGACTCCGACGCCGACACCCTCCCCGCCATCGAGGCGGGCGCCACCGGCTATCTCCTCAAGGACGCCCCGCCTGAGGACCTGGCTGCCGCCGTACGCACCGCCGCCGCCGGGCGCACCACGCTGGCCCCCGCCGTCGCGGACCGCCTGATGAACCGGCTGCGCAACCCCACCGCCACCCTGACCCGCAGAGAGACCGAGGTCCTCGCGCTGGTCGCCGAGGGACTGTCCAACCACGCGATCGGCCGACGGCTCCACCTCACCGAGGGCACCATCAAATCCCACCTGGCCCGCATCTACACCAAACTCGACGTCGACTCCCGCACCGCAGCCGTGGCCACCGCCACCGACCTCGGCCTCATCCGCCGCTGACCAATCCGGCCAGACCCCGCGCCTGCGCTGCCCCACCTGAACGTCGCCATAAACCACATCCTCGTCGCCTGCGGAGCAGGTCGGACTACGATATCTGTCCCCAGGGCATCAGATTTTAATTGTACATTTCGTGAATACTGTCAATGGACGGTTCCTGGTTTATAGTGCACTATCCGCGCTATGAGAGTTTTGTTTGCGAGGATCTTCCTGGCCGGAGCCAGTGCGGTGGCACTGCTGTTTCCCGGGGCGTCGGCACAGGCTGCGGGAACCTGGCACGAGGTGCCGCTGCCCGCGCTCTGGCCCCAGAACTTCCTCTACGAACTGGAAGCCGCCGGGCCTGACGATGTCTGGATCGGGGGCGGCCAGGGCCGCTTCTGCATCCGCGGGCCCGCCCCCTACAGCTGCCTGCTCTCCAGTGTGGGCAATCCCGTGGTCCGCCGGTGGGACGGCGGGCGATGGGTCGAGTATCCGCTGCGGAACCTCCCCGCCAAGACGGGCCCGATCGACGACCTCGGCGCGATCCCCGGTGAGGTCTGGGTGCACAGCTTCGTCCAGCTCGACCAGCCCGAATATCTCGCCCGGTTCGACGGGACGGCCTTCCAGAAGGTGGAGCCACCAGCCCCCCGCGCTGTGGCCCTGTCGGTGAACCCGGCCGGAATCTGGATCAGGGGAACCGGGTCCCAGTACCGCTGGAACGGCTCGGGCTGGACGCTCACGCCGATGCCCGCCGGGTCCAGTGGCATCTCCGGCGAGGTCCTGTCCAAGAGCCCCACGGAGGCCTGGGGTCTGTCCATCGAGGGCCAGGTCTCCTCGCTGCTGCGTTGGAACGGCACCGCCTGGACCAAGGTCACCGACATCCCCAAGCCGGGAGAGTGGGACTTCGTCCGGGAGATCGCCGTTCGCGCCCCCGGCGAGGTCTGGGCCTTGCAGGAGCCGCGCGGCGACACCTCGCCCAGCCGGGTCTTCCGCTACCACAACGGTGCCTGGACCGAACAGACCCCGCCCGTTCCTGCCCGGCTCTACTCCCTACGCGTGGACGGGCTGGGCCGCCTCGTCGCCGACGGCTACCCGATCCAGACCCCGACAGTGGCCGCCACCTTCCGCTTCACCGGCACCGGCTGGGTCGCCGAACCCCCGCCAGCCCCGGGAGTCTCCTCCGCCGGCTTCGTTGGTGTCCCCGGCACCGACCTCCTCTGGGGCTTCGCCAGCTACCCCGCCAAGGTCTTCACCAACTCCTGAAACCAGCGGAATCCGTCACGCTCTTGAAGGTCGGCTGGATCCTGCTGCTGCTCTACGGCTGGATTCCCCGGTGTCGACCGGGGATGGGTGCCGGCGGCGCAGTGGTCGATCGCGGCCTGCGTGGTCCCGCGGATCTCGTCGTGGCCCGAGCCCCACCGGGATAGATGAGGCCGGGGTGGAGCTCAAGGAGGAGGGTAGCCCCGGACTCGCCTCGCCGGTGGTCGGCCGCACCGCCTACCGGGTGGTCCAGGAGACGCTGACCAACGTGCGCAAGCACGCGCCGGGCGCGGAGGTGGAGAATCAGGCTGCACTATCGCGGTGACGGGGTAAGCCTTTGGATCAGGAACTCGACCGCCACCGGCGCCGTCGACAGGATGACCGCGGCCGGTGAGCGGTCAGCCGATCCGTGTGATCGTGGTCGACGACGAGCCGATGGTCTGCGCCCATCTGACGACGATCCTCGGGGCCACACCGGACATCGAGGCGGTCGACCAGGCGCACGACGGGGCGGCCGCGGTCGAGGCCGTCGTCCGCCACAAGCCCGATCTGGTCCTCATGGACTTGCGGATGCCCGGGGTGGACGGCATAGCCGCGATCGAACGCATCACCATGCTCCGCCAGCCCCCCTGTGATCGTGGTGCTGACCACCTTCGACGCGGATCAGCATGTGCTGAAGGCTCTGCGGGCGGGCGCGGCGGGTCCCTGCTGAAGTCGACCCCGCCGGAGGACCTGACCGAACTGGTCCGGGTCGCCGCGAACG
>JBDSTJ010000425.1:0-3542 GCA_039928335.1 Streptosporangiaceae bacterium
GGCGGCTGAGGTTGATCGTGTAGTCGGCGTTGATGAAGTGCAGGCCGGTCGTGCTCCAGTGGGACAGCGGACTGGCCAGGTCGGCGGCGAGGACGACCCGGACGAACGGGGAGAGGTCCTCGCCCGCGACCAGCCGGCGGGTCTCCTGGAGCCAGCACCGGCGCTGGTGCCCGCCGTTCCAGTTGCCGCCCTCACCGATCCACCAGATCTTGAACGGCGGCTCGCCTTCGGCGGGGGGCGCGGCCAGGGTGAGCTCCTCGGGGCCGGGCACGTTCCAGGTCTGCGGCGGCCAGGTCTCACCGTCGGGCTGGCCGTCCTTGCGGAGCAGGACGGCGCTGGCGCGGGCGATGGCTCCGTCGGCGCCCGACACCGAGGCGTCGGCGACGCGGATCCGGCGGCCCTCCCGTACCCGGTCGGTGGTGATCTTCAACGGGGTGAGCGGGGCGTTGCGGAACAGGTCGACGGTCAGCCGGGCGAAGGAGAGCTCGTCGGCGCCGTGGTCGCGTTCGATCGCGCGGGCCAGCAGGCCGCCGAGGAGGCGGCCGTGCAGCATGTCGGCCGACCAGGGACTGCGCGCGTGCGGAGCGGGGACCAGATCCTCGCCGATGAGGGTGAAGTAAGGATCCACAGAGGCCTCCCGTAAAGTATTAGAACGGGATTCTAGTCAGTGTCGGGTGGTCCGCACGCAGGTGGGGGCGGAAGCACTCGTGAGCGGGTGCAGGAAGCCGTCCGGGGCCATGCAGTCCACGTCCTCGATCGTGTTGTTCCAGCGGCCGGTCCAGACCTCGACCCTGCCGGGCCCACCGGGGCTGGCGATGAACAGGTCCGCGTCGCGGCGGGAGATCACCTGCTCCACCCGGTCGGACCCTGTGCGCCTGAAGGTGTAGACGGCGACGAGCCTGGTCTTGACCAGGACGCCGTCAGAGATCCCGACCGGCCCCTGGGCCGAGGCCGCGCCGGCGGTCGCGGTGCCGCCCGCCCGGATCGGGGCAGCCTGGGTGAAGCCCGCGGGATCGAACGCGGTCAGCTCGCTGCGGGTGTTCCTGGTCGGGTCCGTGGAGTTGAGGCCGTGGAGGAACTGCGTGCGTTGATAGGCGGCGAGCAGGTCGGTGTAGGCCCTGGTCTCGCCCTCGAAGACGGTACCGGGCTCCAGGTGCGCGGCTGCCAGGATCGTCTTCACCCGCGCGTAGCCCTCGGCGACGTCGGCCCTGGTGAGCGTGCCGAGCGCGGCCGGCGCGGGCAGGACGATGCCGGCGGCACCCGCCTTGAGTGGGGGGTCGGCCAGGGCCGTCGGGGTGCCGATCGGAATCGACTGCACGGACGGCGGGGACTTCGCCCTGGCCGCGTGGGTCAGGTCGATCATCCCGGTCCCCTGCAGGATCAGGGCGGCCGCGACCGGCATCGCCACCGCGACTGCGACGATCGGGCCTGTGTTCGACATTCGCCCCATGATCCGGAACTTAGATCAGCAGAACCGGTCCGGCAAGAGACCGGTCCACGGAAAAGGGCCGCCGGTGCGACCGCGCCGCCGCACCGGCGGACCTTGAGAGAAAGGTAGGGCATTCAACCAGGTTGCGGGGATCCGCGGTGTGAACAGCGCGTTACACGGGTTAGGGTCTTACCCAAGCGCTTGCTAGGGAGGTAGTTGTGGAGCTCGTGGTCACCGAGGAGCAGGAGGAACTGCGCACCGCGCTGCGCCGGTTCTTCGCCGACAAGTCGCCGAGCGCGGAGGTGCGCCGGCTGATGGTGACCGCGGACGGCCACGACCCCGCGGTCTGGGCTCAGATGGCCGGCCAGCTCGGCCTGCAGGGCCTGGCGATCCCCGAGGAGTACGGGGGCTCCGGGTTCGGTTTCCCCGAACTGGCCGTGGTCCTGGAGGAGATGGGCCGGGTGCTGCTGTGCTCGCCCTACCTCGCTTCGGCCGTCCTGGCCGCCCAGGCGCTGCTCGCCACCGACGACGAGCAGGCCAAGGCAGACCTGCTCCCCGGCATCGCCGAGGGCACCACCATCGGCACCCTGGCCTTCGCGGAGGCCGACGGCGCCTGGGACGGCTCGGACGTGCGGACCGCGGCGCGCGCCGACGGCTCCGGGTGGATCCTCGACGGGGTCAAGCACTATGTCCTCGACGGTCACCTGGCCTCGCTGCTCCTCGTGGTCGCCCGCACCGACGCCGGCCTGTCGCTCTTCGCGGTCTCCGGTGACGCGCCCGGGGTGGACCGCCAACTCCTGCCGACCCTCGACCAGACCCGCAAGCTCGCCCGGGTCTCCCTCACCGGGGCGCGCGGGCGGTTGATCGGCGGCGAGGGGACCGCGGGCGCGGTGCTTGGCCGGGCCGTGGACCTCGCGACCGTGGGACGGGCCGCCGAGCAGCTCGGCGGCGCGCAGCGGCTGCTGGAGATGAACCTCGACTACGCCAAGGTGCGGTACCAGTTCGGCCGGCCCATCGGCAGCTTCCAGGCGATCAAGCACAAGTGCGCCGACCTGCTGCTCCTCATCGAGTCGTCCCGGTCCGCCGCGATGTACGCCGCCCGGTCGACGGACTCCCCGGACCTCTCGGTCGCCGCCGCCCTGGCCCGGTCCTACGTCTCCGACGCCTACTTCCAGGTGGCCGGGGAGACCATCCAGATCCACGGCGGCATCGGGTTCACCTGGGAGCACGACGCGCACCTGTTCTTCAAGCGCGCCAAGTCCTCGCAACTGCTGTTCGGCACCCCCGCCGCGCACCGCTCTAAGATCGCCGACCACCTGGGGATCTGAGCAGGCTCAGCGCCAGGTCGACGTCGTCCTCGCTGGTGTAGAGGTGGAAGGAGCACCGCAGCCGTCCCGCCCGGATCGCCGCGATCACCCCCGCCTCGGCGAACCGCTCGGCCATGCCGGCCGGAACCTCGACCGACACGATCGCCGAGTCGGTCTCGGGCAGTCCCAGCCCTGCGGTGAACCGGTTCGCCAGAGCGAGGTTGTGGGCGTGGACGGCGGGGACGCCGATGTCGGCGATCAGTTCCAGCGCGGGGGCCTGCCCGACCCACGAAGCCCACGAGGGCGACAGGTCCAGCCGGCGCGCGTCCTCGGCCAGGCGCAGCGGCAGCCCGTAGATCGAGTCCCACACGTCCGCCCCCGCGAACCACCCGGCCCCGATCGGGGGAAGCCCGGCCAGCGCCTCCTCGGTCCCGGCCAGGAAACTGGTCCCGCGCGGCCCGAGCAGCCACTTGTAGCCACCGCACACCATCAGATCGACCCCAGCGGCCGGCAGCGGCAGCCACCCGGCGGCCTGCGTGATGTCGAGCAGCACCTTGGCCCCGTGCGCGCCCGCCGCGAGGACCAGATCGTCCATCGGAGCGATCGCGCCGTCCGCCGACTGCACCGCCGACACCGCCACCAGATCGACGTCCGCGTCGACCGACTCGACGATCTTCTCCAGCGGCACGGACCTGACGTGGAGTTCCGGCACCGCCGCGAAGGGGAACAGCAGCGAGGTGAAGTCGCCGTCGGCGACCAGGACGGTCGCCCCCGGCCTCAGCGACGCGGCCACGACCCCCACGAAG
>JBDSTJ010000426.1:0-15662 GCA_039928335.1 Streptosporangiaceae bacterium
CGCTCCCGCCCCCGGCTCGCCGTCGGTGGAGAACGTGGACCTCACCCTGTCGTACGCCGCCAAGGCCGCCAAGATCACTGAGCGTGTCGTGCAGGAGAAGGGCGAACGCCCCGACCTGACCGAGGCCTCGATCGTGGTCTCCGGCGGACGCGGCGTGGGCAACGCGGAGAACTTCAAGGTGATCGAGGGGCTCGCCGACTCGCTCGGCGCGGCCGTCGGCGCCTCCCGCGCGGCCACCGACGCCGGCTGGTACCCGCACCAGTTCCAGGTCGGCCAGACCGGCAAGACGGTGTCGCCGCAGCTCTACATCGCGGTCGGCATCTCCGGAGCCATCCAGCACCGGGCCGGTATGCAGACCTCGAAGACGATCATCGCCATCAACAAGGACGGCGAGGCTCCGATCTTCGACCTGGTGGACTTCGGCATCGTGGGAGACCTGTTCCAGGTCGCCCCGCAGCTCACCGAAGAGATCACCAAGCGGAAGTAGCACCAGCAGAGAAGGCCTCCCGGATTCCGGGAGGCCTTCTTCGCGCGTTCGCGTGTACGGACGGTCGCGCGTTCGCACGTACGGGCGGTCGCCTCACGCGGCGAGGAGCTCGCGTTCCCCGGTCGGCAGGGTCTCGGCCGACGCCAGGTCGGTGGCCTGCGGGATCGGGATGAAGCGGAACGCCACGGTCATCAGGACGGCGAGCACCACGATGATCGACATGCCGGCCCGGACCGAGGACGCCTCGGCGAGGAAGCCGATGACGACCGGGCCGAGCAGCAGCCCGCCGTAGCCCATCGCGCCGACCTGGGCGACCGAGGCTGCGGACTGGCCGGGGGCGACGGTGCCCGCCAGCGAGATCATGGTCGGTACCACGGTGCAGACCATCAGGCCGGTGAGGAAGAAACCCACCAGCGCGTACGGCGTCGACGGCGAGGCGACCACGAGGGTCGTGGCGACCGAGGTGCCGAGGCCGGCGGTCATGAGCAGCCGCCGGGTGCCCAGCCGGGTCCGCAGCCGGTCGCCGATGAGCCGGCCGCACAGCATGGCCGCCTCGAACAGCGGGTAGCCGAGCGCCGCGACGGCCTCGGTGGCGCCCAGGTTCTCGTGCAGCAGCAGGCCGCTCCAGTCGGCGATCGCGCCCTCGGCCATGAAGGCCAGAAAGGCGAGGCCGCCGATCAGGTAGACGACCAGCGGCAACCGGGTCCTGGCCGGGCCGATGCCGGTGACCCGGGCGACCGGGTCGGCGAGGTAGGTACGGCCGACCGCCAGGGAGACCGGCAGGGCGATCAGCGCGGCCAGCAGCACCGACTGGGTGAAGGAGAGCGCCAGCGCCGCGGTGGCCGCGCCGAGCAGCCCGCCACTCATCGCGCCGACGCACCAGCCGGCGTGCATGCCGCTCATCAGCGGCCGCCCGTAGGCCTGCTCGACGACGCTGCCCTGGGCGTTCATGGAGACGTCCATCACCCCGAAGGCCATTCCGAACACGCCGACCGCGACGATCAGGAGCGGGAAGGTCGGGGCGAGACCGATCAGCGCCGCCGAAAGCGCGGCCAGCGGGGCCGCGATCCGCAGGACGGTACGGCTGTCGGTGCGGGCGATCACCCCGCGGAGGCCCTGCATGGCGATGACGGCCGCCAGGCCCCAGACGAGGAGGGTGAAACCGACCGAACCCGTGGTGAGATCGAACTTGTCCTTCAGGGCAGGCATCCGGGCGACCCAGACGCCGCACAGGAGACCGCCCAGGGCGAAGGTCAGGGACGTGCCCATGCGGGCGCGGGAGAGCATGACACTCACTCCTTGGGGAGAGAAATAACGGAAAGAGCAGTAACGGAACGGGTGGGGGTGGGGGTCTCAGAGAAGCTCGAGCATGCGCGCGCGGAGCGCGGCGTACTGCTCGGCCGAGAGCTGGGACGGGTCGTGGGCCGCGACCTCCCAGAGACCTTCGGCGGCCAGCCGGACGACCATCGCGGTGACCGGGTCGGCTTCCTCGCCGGGATCCCGGTGGTGCCAGCGGTGCAGCGCCTCGCGGAGCGGGGCGATCAGCTCGGGACTGGCGGCGGCCGCTGTGATCGTCGCCCAGCGGCGGGTGGTCCGCTCTCCGGCCGGATCGGCCAGGATCGCGAACGTCGCCTCGACGTAGGCGTGGGAGTAGCTCACGCCCTCATAGGAGGCGACCTTGACGTCGAACTCGGAGATCACTCGCTCGACCATGCCCCTGATCAGGGCATCCTTGGTCGCGAAGTGGTAGAGCAGCCCGCCTTTGCTGACCCCGGCGCGTTCCGCGACCGCGGACAGCGTCAGGGACTGAGTGCCGTGCTCGCAGAGCACGGCCTCAGCCGCATCGAGGAGGGCTTCACGCTTCATGATTCCGCCACTGTACCGTCCGGACGGTACAGTGGCAACCTTGCTACGTTCCTTTCGCGCCCACGCCGATAAGCTGTGCCCGTACTGGAGGAGGGGAGCGCGTGGCGTATCTCGATCATGCGGCGACCACGCCGATGCTTCCCGAGGCGATCGCCGCCATGACCGAGGAGTTCGGTCAGGTCGGCAATGCCTCGTCACTGCACGCCGCCGGCCGCCGGGCCCGCCGCGTCGTCGAGGAGTCCCGCGAGATCATCGCCGAGTCCTACGGCGCGCGGCCCAGCGAGGTCGTGTTCACTGCGGGCGGCACCGAGGCCGACAACCTCGCGCTCAAGGGCCTGTACTGGGCGGGCCGCGCCAGAGGCCGCAACCGGGTCCTGGTCGGCTCCATCGAGCACCACGCGGTCCTCGACCCCGCCCACTGGCTCGGCACCCACGAGGGCGCCAGGGTCGAGTTCCTGCCCGCCGACCACAGCGGTCGGATCCAGCCGGCGGCCCTCGCCGACACCGTCGCCGACGACGTCGCCGTGATCAGTGTCATGTGGGCCAACAACGAGGTCGGCACCATCCAGCCGGTCGCCGACCTGGCCGCGGTCGCCCGCGTCCACGGGATCCCCTTCCACACCGACGCGGTCCAGGCCGCCGGCCCCCTGCCCGTAAGCCTCGAGGGCCTCGACGCGGTCACCCTCAGCGCCCACAAGCTCGGCGGGCCCCTCGGCGTCGGAGCCCTGCTGCTGGCCAAGGGCGTCGACCCCGTCCCGGTGCTGCACGGCGGCGGCCAGGAACGCGACGTACGCTCGGGAACGCTCGACACCCCCGCCATCGCCGGATTCGCCGCAGCCGTCCAGCGGACCGTCGCAGACCGCGAGGCGAGTGTTCTTCGTCTCACCCGGCTCCGGGATGGACTGATCGCCGCGGTGCGCGCCGCCGTTCCCGACGCGATCCTCAACGGAGACCCCGACGACCGACTCCCCGGCAACGCCCACTTCTCCTTCCCCGGCTGCGAAGGCGACGCCCTCCTGATGCTCCTGGACGCCTGGGGCATCGCCTGCTCGACCGGCTCAGCCTGCTCAGCCGGAGTCGCCCAGCCCAGCCACGTGCTGCTCGCCATGGGTCTGGACTCCGCCCGGGCCCGAGGATCTCTGCGGTTCTCCCTCGGCCACACCTCGACCCCAGCCGACGTCCAGGCCCTGGCCGAAGCCATCGGCCCCGTCGTAGAGCGGGCCAGGCGCGCCGGCCTCAGTGGCGTTTGACCACGTTTGACCACGTTTGACCACCGGGGCAGACCCCGGAAACAGGACGGTGGCCAGTGCCGCGGGAAGAGCCGGAGCCTACGGCTGGAACGGCACGAAGTTGCGCCACGCCGGGTCGGGGGAGGAGGCCACCTTGGCGCGGCCCTCGGGCCATGCGGCGGCCATCTGGTCGAGTTCGGGGACGATGCCGGACTCGGGGTCGGCATACAGGTGGAAGACCCGGAGGCCGTCACCGGTCTCGCGGACGGCCAGGACCGCGCGGTCGCCCAGCTCCGACAGGCGCGCCTCGATCTCGCGGAGTGCGGCCGAGGACGGCTCGACGGGAAGCCGGTCGGGGTTGCTGTGGGCGTAGGGCAGGCTGAGCGCCACGTGCATGTCGCAGAGCGGGTAGTCCTGGCGGTGCAGCGGGAACCGGACGTTGAACTGGGCGGGATGTCCTCGGGGGGTGCGGCCCTCGCCCCGCAGCCACGCCCCCTCCCTAAAAGGTTCGGAGATCTGCTCCACCACCGAGGCCAGGTGCGTGGGCGGCAGTGAGTCGATGGGCGGCTCGATCGCGATGGTCACGTTGCCGATCCACCGGGCCACATCGTCCTCGCCGAGCGCCCAGTTGAGCACGTGGAAGGCGACCTGGAGCTGGGTCTGCTCGTCGACGAACAGGAAGTCGGGGTGGTAGGCCGAGATGTCGATCCGGGCCCGGGACTGGTCGACCCGCATGCCGAACAGGACGTACGACAGGTCGAACTCGTGATCGCCCAGGCCGAGCTTCTGGGCGAGCATCTCCGGGTCGGCCTGGCGGGCGGCGAAGAACGTCCAGCGGTCCTTCCTGGGCGCGGCGCGACGCCACCGCTCGGCCACCCCGCGCAGCTCGGCGAGACCGCCGCCGCTGATGGTGAAGGTGGGGGCCTGCGCGTCGATCTCCCACACCAGCTCCGGGTGGATCTTGTGCACCCGAAGCTGGATCTGCTCGTGCAGCTCGGTTGAGAGGCCGTCGCCCGAGGCCTCGATCTGCTGCCGTGCCTCGGGCCACCACTCCCAGAACTCGGTGATCGCGAGGCCGGAGGGTGAGGTGTCACGGGGCCGTCTGAAGATTCCCACGGCCCGATCCTACTGGGCGTCCTGAAGAAGTCAGGCGACTGATGGGCGCGTGTGCGCATACCCTGGGACGGCTATGACTCTTCGCGTTCTTGCCGCCATGTCGGGCGGCGTCGACTCCGCTGTGGCCGCCGCCAGGGCCGCCGCCGCGGGCCATGATGTGACCGGCGTGCACCTGGCCCTGTCCAGCAACCCCCAGTCCTACCGGACGGGGGCCCGCGGCTGCTGCACTGTCGAGGACTCCCGGGACGCCCGGAGGGCCGCCGACGTGATCGGCATCCCGTTCTACATCTGGGACATGGCTGAGCGGTTCGACCGGGACGTGGTCCAGGACTTCGTCGCCGAGTACGCCGCGGGCCGCACGCCCAACCCGTGCCTGCGCTGCAACGAGAAGATCAAGTTCGAGGCGCTGCTCGACCGGGCCCTGGCGCTCGGCTTCGACGCGGTCTGCACCGGGCACTACGCCCAGGTCAGCGACGGGATTCTCAGCCGCGGTGTCGACCCCGGCAAGGACCAGTCCTATGTTCTGGCGGTCTGCTCGCGGGACCAGCTCAGGCACGCGATGTTCCCCCTCGGCGACACGGCCAAGACCGACATCAGGCGCGAGGCCGAGGCACGCGGCCTCCAGGTGGCCGACAAGCCCGACAGTCACGACATCTGCTTCATCGCCGACGGCGACACCCAGGGTTTCCTGGCCGGTCGGATCGGCACGGCCAGAGGCCCCATCGTCGACGCCGGCGGCGAGGTCCTCGGCGAGCACGACGGCGCGTTCGGCTTCACCGTCGGCCAGCGCAAGGGGCTGCGGATCGGCCGGCCGGCCGCCGACGGCAAGCCCCGCTATGTGCTGGACATCTCACCGGTGACCAACACGGTCACCGTCGGCCCGCGCGAGGCGCTCAACGTCGACGAGATCGTCGCCGACCGCCTCGTGGGGCTGTCCGGTCCGCTGCCCGCGACCTGCCTGGTGCAGCTCAGGGCACACGGCGAGGTCTACCAGTGCGCACCCGAGCTCGACGGCGACCGGATCAGGATCCGGCTCAGCACCCCCGCCCAGGGCGTCGCCGCGGGTCAGGCCGCCGTGCTCTACGCCGGTGAGACCGTGCTGGGCTCGGCCACGATCTCCGCCACGGCGCTGGTCCCGGGTCTTCGGGCGTGAGTTTGTTCGGGCCTGAGCTTTTTCGGGCCTGAGCTTCAGGCCGACGTGGGCGACTGCCCGGGTGTTGCCGCACGGGGCGGAGTGTCCAGGTCGAGCGCCGCCTGCATGACCGCGAGCAGGTGCTCGGGGAGTTCCCCGGTCGGAACCCTCCCACCGGAGCCCGCCTGGATCCCCACCGTGATGATCAGGTTGCGGGCCACGGCTGTGAGGATCGCCCGGCCCGCGTCGTAGACCGCATCCTCACCCACCCCGAGGAACGACACCCGGGTCTTGCTGGTGTCGGAGTACAACTCCCACTGGTCGAACCCGGTGAGCTGGTCGTACCGGAACTCATACGAGACGATCAGAGCCATCGGCACGCCCCTGGCTGTCGCGGAGAAGCGGGCGCCGAAGGAGTGCTTCAGTGCTTCCGTCGCGCAGTTGGTGATCTTGCCGCCGAGCGCGTCCCGGACGATCTTCGGTGGGATCTTCTGGCACAGCGCGGGCTGCGGCATCGCCCTGCGGTGCACGGCGCTCGGCGGGGTGTAGCCGCCGCAGGCCGCCGCGAACGGCAGCAGCAGGCAGGTGGCGATGACCGAGCGGGAACGCATGCCGGGCAGAATAGGGCACGTGGATTTCCCCTGGATAGAAGCGAGCGCAACCGGGATCGGCTCCTACCCGGGAACATTCCCGGCAGAGACTCTGCGGGTGGTCCTCGGCGAGGTGTCGCTGCCTCATCTGCCGGAGCTGCCGGCCCGAGGCCCGGGGGCCGACATGATCGGGCGTACGGCCGGCCTGCTCGTCGAGATGCCCATCCATCTGCAGCCGTCGGGCTGGCGGTTCGCCGACCGCCCCGGGCTGGACTCCCAGCGCACCCGCGACTTCTGGTCCCGTGACCTGGACGCGCTCGAGGAGCAGGCGCACGCGGGTCCGCTGAAGATCCAGGTCGCCGGGCCCTGGACGCTCGCCGCCTCGATCGAGACCCGCACCGGCAACCGGGCTCTGCGCGACGCCGGAGCCGTCCGGGACCTGATCGAGTCACTCGCCGAAGGAGTCGCCCAGCACGTCGCCGACGTGCGGCGGCGGATACCCGGCGCGGAGATCCTGCTCCAGGTGGACGAACCCGCGCTGCCCGCCGTACTGGCCGGTGAGGTCCCCACGGCCAGCGGCTTCCGCACCCTCCGCTCGATCGCCCCGCCCGTCGCGCAGGAGGGGCTCAGGAAGGTCCTGGCGGCAGGTGGCGCGTTCCCGCTGGTGCACTGCTGTGCCGCCGACGTGCCGTTCAGGATGCTTCTGGACGCTGGAGCACGGGCCGTTTCGGTCGACATCGCGCACGTTCCGGTCCGCGGCGACGAAGTGATCGGCGAGGCCGTCGAGGCCGGGGTCGGCTTCTTCCTGGGCATCGTGCCGGGTGTCGACGCGCCGCTGGGCGACCACGCCAGATCCGCCCAGCCGGTCAAGGATCTCTGGAGCCGGTTCGGCTTCCAGCCCGAGCAACTGGCCCGCCAGGTCGTCCTCACCCCTGCCTGCGGGCTCGCCGGAGCCTCGCCCGGCTACGCCCGGCGCGCCCTGCAGCACTGCCAGAAGGCCGCGACGGCGCTCCGCGACGATCCCGAGGAGTGAGCCGCCGGGCATGTCCGGCATCGGCCCCGGCCGTTCCGAATCCTCGGTGGAAGGCAGCCGATAATGTCAGTGCCTCGCGAGAGGATGGGGCCGTTGCACAGGGGTTGAGCTGGGAGGCGGCAGGATGAGCGAGACAGCGGCTGGACGGCACGCGGAGCTGAGTCTGGAGATCGACGAGGCCAACTACCGCTACTACGTGCTGGATGCGCCCACCTTCAGCGACATCGAGTACGACACCCGGATGCGGGAGCTCCTCGCGCTCGAGGAGGCGCATCCGGAGCTGCGCACACCCGACTCGCCGACCCAGAAGGTCGGCGCGCAGATCACCACCGGATTCGAGGCGGTGCGGCACCTGGAGCGGATGCAGAGTCTCGACAACGCGATGGACTTCGACGAGCTGACGGTCTGGGCCGAGCGGCTCGAGGCCGGCCTCACGGTCGGCTCCTACCTCTGCGAGCTCAAGATCGACGGGCTGGCCATCGCGCTCACCTACGAGAAGGGGCGGCTGGTGCGCGGCGTCACCCGGGGTGACGGGGTGACCGGCGAGGACGTGACCAACAACGTCCGGACCATCCCGGTCATCCCCGACCGGCTGGTCGGCGACGGCGTCCCTGACCTGATCGAGATCCGCGGCGAGGTCCTGATGACCGTCGAGGTCTTCGAGAGGATCAACGAGGCCAAGGCCGCGGCGGGCGAGGAGCCGTTCCGCAACCCGCGCAACACCGCGGCCGGCGCGCTGCGGCAGAAGGACCCGAGGGTCACCGCCCAGCGGCCGCTCAGCATGATCGTGCACGGGTTCGGGGCGTGGCAGGGCGGCGCGGAGGTCCCGGCGACCCAGGCGGAGGTGTACGAGCTGTTCCGCGCCTGGGGGCTGCCGGTCAGCGACCGGTTCAAGGTCGTTCCCGACCTCGCCGCGGTGAAGGAGTACGTCGCCTTCTACGGCGAGCACCGGCACGACCCGGCCTATGAGATCGACGGTGTCGTGGTCAAGGTCGACCGTCTCCAGGTGCAGCGCAGGCTGGGGTCGACCAGCCGGGCGCCGCGCTGGGCGATCGCGTTCAAGTACCCGCCGGAGGAGGTCACGACCCGGCTGCTCGACATCAAGGTCGGCGTCGGCAGGACCGGGCGGATCACGCCGTGGGGGCTGATGGAGCCGATCAAGGTCGCCGGGTCCACGGTCGAGCGGGCCACCCTGCACAACGCCTTCGAGGTGGTGCGCAAGGGCGTCAGGATCGGCGACATGGTGGTGCTGCGCAAGGCCGGCGACGTGATCCCCGAGATCGTCGGTCCGGTGGCGGAGCTGCGCGACGGATCCGAGACCGACTTCGTGATGCCGGTCCACTGCCCCGAATGCCAGACGGAACTGGCCTATGCCAAGGAGGGCGACAAGGACATCCGCTGTCCCAACGCCCAATTCTGCCCGGGTCAGATCCGCGAGCGGATCTTCTTCCTCGGCCGCAGGACCGTCCTGGACATCGAGACTCTCGGTTATGTCGCGGCCACCGCGCTCACCCAGCCGCTGGAGCCCGCGTCGCCGCCGGTCAAGGATGAGGGCGACCTGTTCCACCTGACCGAGGAACAGCTCCTGCCGATCAAGAGCCTGGTGCTGGACGCCGACAGTGGGGTGCCCAAGCTCGACCCCAAGACCGGTGAGCCCAAGGTCGTCACGTTCTTCCGCAACGTCAACGGCACTCCCAAGAAGGTCGTCGAGGTCTTCTTCGCGGAGCTGGAGAAGGCCAAGCAGCAGCCGCTCTGGCGGATCCTGGTGGGCCTGTCGATCCGGCACGTGGGCCCCGCGGCCGCCAAGGACCTGGCCAGGACGCTGCGCTCGCTCGACGCGATCTTCGCCGCGACGGAGGAGGAGCTCACTGCGGTCGACGGTGTCGGCCCGACCATCGCCCGGTCGATCAGGGCCTGGTGGGAGGTCGAGTGGCACCGCGACATCGTGGCGAAGTGGCGGGCGGCCGGCGTCCGGATGGAGGACGAGGGGGCCGACGACGGCCCACGCCCCCTGGAGGGCCTGTCGATCGTGGTGACCGGGTCGATGGAGGCCTTCAGCCGGGACTCGGCGACCGAGGCGATCCAGAGCCGGGGCGGTAAGGTGAGCGGCTCGGTGTCCAAGAAGACCTCATTTGTGGTGGTCGGTGAGAATGCTGGCTCGAAACATGAGAAAGCACTCAAGCTGGGCGTTTCAGTGCTCAACGAGGCGGGATTCCAGGTGCTGCTCGAAGAAGGGCCGGAAGCGGCCAACGCCGTAACCGTGCACGAGGACTAGCCGAACCGGGCCGGGGAAGGGCTTCAAGGTCGGCTCCAATCCCCCTAAAGGGCAAAAACTAGGCCACTGGGGATGTAACGGACCGTACGCAACCGGTTTCGTGAAGTTGGCCGAAAGCCGTACTCTCCTCATATGCATCGAGACAGGTGCGCATCGAGGGAAGCGAATGAAGGACCCGAACAACACCCGGGACACCATGCCCCGCCGTGGATCACCCCTGTGGACCTATCTCACGGCGGTCACCGGCATCGGTGTCGTCGCCCTGGTCGTGGCGCTGTCCCAGCTGACGGCAGCCGACTTCAAGGCCGGTCTGCCAGACCCGGTGTACTGGCTGGTCGGCTCCTTCATCGTGTTCGGACAACTCCGGCCGATCATCACCCCGGGCTCCAACGAGAACACCAGCGCGACCACCTCGACGACCTTCACCTTCGCCGCGCTGCTCTACGCGGGCCTGCCGATGGCGCTGTGCCTGCACGGCATCGCGGTGCTGATCTGCGGGATCTTCCGGCGCAGGTCACCGCACCGCACCGCGTTCAACATCGCCCAGTTCACGCTCAGCCTGGGCGCGGCGATGGTCGTGCTGCGGATCTTCGGCATCCGGGCCTGCCCGGCGAGCCCGTGGGTGCCCGAGGGGAGCGACCTCGCCGCGGTGATGCTGGCCGGGACGGTCTACTTCCTGGTCAACGACGTGCTCGTCGCGGGGGCCGTCGCCCTGCACGAGCGGATCTCGTTGATCCGGGTGCTCCACTGGGACTTCGGCTACCAGGTCCTGTCGCACATGGCCCTGCTCGGCCTCGCGCCGATCGTGGTCGTCGCCATGGACCGGTCCCCGGCCTTCATCCCGCTGATCGTGCTTCCGTTCACCGCCGTTTACCTCACCGCCTCGACCTCGGTGCGACGGGAACACCAGGCCCTGCACGACGGGCTGACCGGGCTGCCCAACCGCAAACTGCTGATCACGCGGTCCGAGGAGGCGCTGGGGGAGGCCAGATCCTGGGCGCTGCGGGGCGAGGGAACACAGCGGGTCGGCCTGTTCCTGATCGACTTGGATCGTTTCAAAGAGGTCAACGACACGCTCGGCCACCCGACCGGCGACCGGCTCCTGCAGATCGTCGCGCACCGCCTCACCCACAGCGTCCGCCCCGGCGACCTGGTGTCCCGGCTGGGCGGCGACGAGTTCGCCGTGCTGCTGCCCAGCGTCCGCGACATCCAGGCCGCCCGCGAGGTCGCGGTCCGGCTGCGGGCCGCCCTCAGCGAGCCGGTGCGGCTCGACGGCATGTCCTTCGACCTCGAGGGCAGCGTCGGCATCGCGCTCAGCCCCGATCACGCCCCCGACTTCGCGCTGCTGCTGCAGCGGGCCGATGTGGCGATGTACGTGGCCAAGGAGAACCGGTCCGGGGTCGAGATCTACTCGCCGGCCAAGGACCGCAACTCCCCGGCCAGGCTGGGCCTGCTGGGCGACCTCCGCCGGGCCATCGACCGGCGCGAGCTCGAACTGCACTACCAGCCCAAGGTCCAGCTGGCCGACGGCGCCCTCGTCGGCATGGAGGGGCTGCTGCGCTGGCGGCACCCCGAGCGCGGCCTGATCGGACCCGAGGAGTTCCTGCCGATGGCCGAGCAGACCTACCTGATGAAGTCGATCACGCACTACGTGGTCGAGGAGGCCCTGGCCCAGGCCGCCGCCTGGTGGCGGGACGACCTGACCGTCCAGGTCGCCGTCAACGTCTCCGGCCGGGACCTGTTGGACACCTCACTCGCCGAGACGATCACCGCGGGCCTGGTGGAGCACCGCCTCCCCGCCGCGGCGTTCCAGCTGGAGATCACCGAGCGCATCCTGATGAACGAGTCCGCCTACGCCTCGGAGACCGTCCGGGCCCTGGCCCGGCTGGGCATCCCGCTCAGCCTGGACGACTTCGGCACCGGCTACTCCTCCCTGGTCCGCCTCAAGCGCCTCCCGGTGGAGGAGGTCAAGATCGACTCCTCCTTCATCGGCCGGCTCGCGCACTCCGCGGACGATGTCGTGATCGTCCGCTCCATCGTCGACCTGGTCCGCACCCTCGGCCTCAAGTCGGTCGCCGAGGGTGTCGAGAACGCCGTCACCGCCCAGCTGCTCCTGGAAATGGGCTGCGACGCCGCCCAGGGCTGGCACTTCGGCCACCCCATGGAAGCCCCCCACGCCACCGACTGGCTGCACGCCAGGCTCCGCCGAGCCCCCGAACCCGCAGCCTGACCACCCCGGGGCGCCCCCGTTAATCGAGTCGGTGGGGAGGGGGCGTGCCAATAGGATGGGGAGCAACCCATTCGATCTTCGGAAACGGTCTTCCTCATGTCCATCACCCGCGACGAGGTGGCACACCTCGCCCGGCTGTCCCGGCTGGCGCTCGGCGATCAGGAACTCGATCACTTCGCCGTCCAGCTCGACGCGATCGTGTCCGCGGTGGCGCGGGTGCAGGAGGTCGCCGCCGACGACATCCCGCCGACCACGCACGCACTGCCGATCACCAATGTCTTCCGGCCCGACGAGGTCCGCCCGTCGTTGACCAACGAGCAGGCTCTGTCGGGGGCTCCGGCCGCCGAGGACGAGCGCTTCCGGGTGCCGCGGATCCTGGAGGAGGACTAAATGACACTGATCAAGAAGACCGCCGCCGAACTCGGCTCGATGATCGCGAGCGGGGAGGTGTCGGCGGTCGAGGTCGCCCAGGCCCATCTGGACCGGATCGCGGCCGTTGAACCCCAGGTCAAAGCGTTCCTGCACGTGCGCGCCGAGACGACGCTGGCGCAGGCCGCCAAGGTCGACGCCCGCCGAGCGGCGGGGGAGCGGCTGGGCCCGCTGGCCGGGGTGCCGATCGCGCACAAGGACGTGTTCACCACGTCCGACATGCCGACGACGGCGGCCTCGAAGATCCTGGAAGGCTGGCGGCCGCCGTACGACGCGACCGTCACCACCCGGCTGCGCGAGGCCGGCCTGGTCATCCTGGGCAAGACCAACATGGACGAGTTCGCGATGGGCTCCTCCACCGAGAACAGCGCCTACGGGACCACGCACAACCCGTGGGACCTGACCCGGATCCCCGGCGGTTCCTCGGGCGGCTCCTCGGCGGCGGTCGCGGCCTTCGAGGCCCCGCTCGCCACCGGCACCGACACGGGCGGCTCGATCCGCCAGCCCGCCTCGGTCACCGGCATCGTCGGGGTCAAGCCCACCTACGGCGGTTCCTCCCGGTACGGGCTGATCGCCTTCGCGTCCTCGCTCGACACCCCGGGCCCGTTCGCCCGCAACGTCCTCGACGCCGCGCTGCTGCACGAGGCGTTCTCCGGCCACGACCCCTACGACTCGACCTCGATCGACCAGTCGGTCCCGGCCGTGGTCGAGGCCGCCCGCAACCCCGACGTCGCCGGCATGCGGATCGGCGTCGTCAAGGAGTTCGGTGGCGACGGCTACCAGCCGGGCGTGCTGGCCCGGTTCCACGAGACCGTCGAACTGCTGGAGTCCCTCGGGGCCAAGGTCGTCGAGGTCTCCTGCCCGGCGTTCGACTACGCGCTGCCGGCCTACTACCTGATCGCCCCGTCGGAGGCCTCGTCCAACCTGGCCCGCTTCGACGCGATGCGCTACGGCCTGCGGGTCGGCGACGACGGCACCCACTCGGCGGAGGAGGTCATGGCGTTGACCAGGGCGGTCGGCTTCGGCTCCGAGGTCAAGCGCCGGATCATCCTGGGCACCTATGCCCTGTCGTCGGGCTACTACGACGCCTATTACGGCAAGGCCCAGCAGGTCCGCACCCTGATCGCCCGCGACTTCGACGCCGCGTTCGAGCAGGTCGACGTGCTGATCTCGCCGACCACGCCGACGACCGCGTTCCCGATCGGCGAGCGCGCCGACGACCCGATGGCGATGTACCTCGCCGACCTGTGCACGATCCCGTCGAACATGGCGGGCAACGCCGCGATCTCGGTGCCGTGCGGCCTGGCCGAGGAGGACGGCCTCCCGGTCGGCCTGCAGATCATGGCTCCGGTACTCGCCGACGACCGGGTCTACCGGGTCGGCGCGGCCGTCGAGAAGGCCCTCGAGGACCGCTGGGGCGGCCCCCTGCTCGGAAAGGCTCCCGTCCTGTGACGACTCTCGTTCCCTTCAAAGAGGCTCTGCAGAAGTACGATCCGGTGCTGGGGATCGAGACCCACATCGAGCTGGGCACGGTCTCCAAGATGTTCTGCGGCTGCGCGACCGGGTTCGGCGCGCCGGCCAACACCCAGGTCTGCCCGGTCTGCCTGGGCCTGCCCGGTTCGCTGCCGGTCGTCAACGCCGCGGCGATCGAGTACGCGATCCGGATCGGTGTGGCGCTCAACTGCAGCATCGCCCAGTGGTGCCGGTTCGCCCGGAAGAACTACTTCTACCCGGACATGCCGAAGGACTTCCAGATCTCCCAGTACGACGAGCCGATCTGCTTCGAGGGCCACCTCGACGTCGAGGTCGAGGGCCGGACGTACCGGATCGAGATCGAGCGGGCGCACCTGGAGGAGGACACCGGCAAGTCCAACCACGTCGGCGGGGCCACCGGGCGCATCCACGGCGCGGACCACTCACTGGTCGACTACAACCGGGCCGGCATCCCGCTGATCGAGATCGTCACCAAGCCGATCGAGGCGACCGGCGAGCTCGCCCCGCTGGTGGCCAAGGCCTACGCGACCGAGCTGCGGGAGCTCGTCCGGGCACTCGGCGCCTCCGACGTGCGCATGGAGGAGGGCTCCATGCGCTGTGACGTCAACGTGTCGCTGATGCTCAAGGGCGCGCCGGAGTGGGGCACCCGCACCGAGACCAAGAACGTCAACTCGCTGCGGTCGGTCGAGCGGTCGGTCCGGCACGAGATCGAGCGGCAGGCGGGCCTGCTGGACGCCGGGATCCCGATCCACCAGGAGACCCGGCACTTCCAGGAGGGCACCGGCACCACCCTGCCGGGCCGGTCCAAGTCCGACGCCCAGGACTACCGGTACTTCCCCGAGCCCGACCTGGTCCCGGTCGCTCCGTCCCGGGAGTGGGTCGAGGAGATCCGGGCGGCCCTGCCGGAGCTGCCCGCGGCCAGGCGTACCCGGGTCCAGCAGGCATGGAGCCTGACCGAGGACGAACTCCGCGACGTGATCAACGCGGGGGCGCTCGACCTGATCGAGGAGACCATCGCGGCGGGGGCGTCCCCGGCCGCGGCCCGCAAGTGGTGGATGAACGAACTGTCCCGTACGGCCACCGCCCAGGGGGTCGAGCTGGGCGGCCTGCCGGTCACGGCCGCGCAGGTGGCCCGGATCCAGGCCCTGATCGACGCCGGCGACCTCAACGACAAGCTGGCCCGCCAGGTGTTCGAGGGCGTGCTGGCCGGGGAGGGCACCCCGGACGAGGTCGTCGCGGCGCGCGGCCTCAAAGTCGTCAGTGACGAGGGTGCGCTGCTCGAGATCATCGACACCGTGATCGCGAACAACGCCGCCACCGCCCAGAAGATCCGCGACGGCAAGGTCGCCGCGGCCGGGGCCCTGGTCGGGGCGGTGATGAAGGCCAGCCGTGGCCAGGCCGATGCCGGCCGTGCCCGCGAGCTGATCCTCGAACGCCTCGCTGCGCGGTAGAGGTTCTGGCGGTTCTGGCGAGGGCTCATCCGATGGTCGCTTCGGGTGGGCCCTCGCCGCGTGACCAGGCGGCTCGGTGCCAAAACCCGGGACCGTGCTGTTCGCCTGCACCTGTCGGGAGGACCGATGTGGTCACAAGACCGATGTGATCACAAGACCGATGTGATCACAAGTGGGCAATGTCCTGCGTGGACTACCCGTCGGCGGTCACGCGGGGTGAGATGTTGTCGCCGGATGGGAGCTGACCCTCAATCGGTCCGTGACCTACGGAACGTACATTGAATCCCAACCTGGAACTCAGGTCCCGCGCCCGCCGGTGCGGACTTTCTC
>JBDSTJ010000427.1:0-5119 GCA_039928335.1 Streptosporangiaceae bacterium
CCGGCCGGGCCAAGCGCATGATCACGACAGGGTTCTAGTCGCCCCGTTCGAAACGGAAGCCGACGCCCCGCACCGTGGTGATGTAGCGCGGGCTCGCCGCATCGTCACCGAGCTTGCGACGGAGCCAGGAGATGTGCATGTCGAGCGTCTTGGTCGAACCCCACCAGTTGGTGTCCCACACCTCCCGCATGATCTGTTCACGGGTCACGACCTTTCCGGCGTCGCGGACCAGCACCCGGAGCAGGTCGAACTCCTTGGTGGTCAGCTGAAGTTCGGTCTCTCCCATCCAGGCACGGCGGGACTCGGCGTCGATGCGCACACCCTGCACGATCGGCGTCTCGGTACTGCCCCGGCGGAGCAGAGCACGGACCCGGGCGAGCAGTTCGGCCAGCCGGAACGGCTTGGTGACATAGTCGTCGGCGCCCGCGTCGAGGCCGACGACCGTGTCGACTTCGTCAGCGCGGGCGGTGAGGATGAGAATGGGCACTCCGTGTCCTTCGGAGCGGACCCGGCGTGCCACTTCGAGCCCGTCGAGCTCGGGCAGCCCGAGGTCGAGGACGATGAGATCGACGCCGCCCCCGAGTGCCCGTTCCAGGGCTTGTGGTCCGTCGGGGCTTACTTCGACGGTGTACCCCTCCCGTCGCAGGGCGCGAGCAAGGGGCTCGGAGATGGACGTGTCGTCCTCGGCGAGCAGTACTGAGGTCATGGACCGATCGTAGGACCATTCATGAACGTTTCCTGGCTAAGGACACAGCCTTGACCTGCGGTTTGCCACTCGTAGTACAAGCTCGAATACGACAAATAGAATCAATGCGGAGGGATCAGCCGATGTCGCGGGCTCTGGTGGCACCCGAGCCTCAGGTCGCCAGACCTGTCGGGGCAGTGTTGTTCCTGGGCCTTGCCTTGATTCACCTCATGTCGATGACCAATGGGTTCCGCATCGGGGCCTATGCGGTGTTCGCTTTGTTTCTCGCCTTCATCTTGGCCGTGCTGGGAGCATTCCTGCTGCTTCTGGAGGACCGGAACCGGGTCTGGTGGTACGCCCTGGTCGAGGGGGTGCTGACCCTGGCAGGCTGGGTGCTGTCCCGGGTGGACGGCCTTCCCTTCACCGCCCCGCAGGCCGACGGCAACTGGTTCCAGGAGATCGGACTGGCCCTGGCCTTCTGCGGGACGGCACTGAGCGGGCTGGCGATCTGGGTGCTGTGGATCCGCCGCCTCCGCGCCCAGGAGACCGTGGTGTCGGCCCGGCAGCGCATCCTCACCCGCTGACGATCGCCGCCGACCTGCCCGGCAGGACCAGGCCCCCGTCCTCCTGGTGTACCTCGCCGCAGGTGGCGAGCAGCAGCTCGCCGCCCGCCGGCAGCAACTGGGCGTCCCCGCCGAAGTTGACCAGGACCCGGGTGGTGCCCCTGTCCATGATCAGCCAGCGGTCGTCCTCGTCGTAGGAGACGCCGATCTGCGGACCGGTCAGCTCGGGCCTGGCCCGGCGCAGCGCGATCAGCGCCCGGTACCAGCCGAGCAGGCCCTGGTTGCCCTCGTCCCAGTCGAGGACCGAGCGGCCGAAGGTCTCCTCGGCCTGCGGGTCGGGCACCTCACCGGCCCAGCCGTGCTCGGCGAACTCCCGGCGGCGGCCCTCGGTGACCGCGCGGGCCAGCTCGGGCTCCTGGTGGTCGGTGAAGTAGCACCACGGGGTGGTGGCGCCCCACTCCTCGCCCATGAAGATCATCGGGGTGTACGGCGAGGTCAGCAGCAGAGCCGCGCCGAGTGTGAGCACGTCCGCCGGGAGCCTGTCCCCCGCCGCCCGGTTGCCGATCTGGTCGTGGTTCTGCAGGCAGACCACGAACCGGCTGGGCGGGATCCGCGGGTCGACCGGCCTGCCGTGGTGGCGACCGCGGAACGCCGAGTAGGTGCCATCGTGGAAGAACGCGCCGGTCAGCGTCTTGGCCAGCGCCGCCATCGAGCCGAAGTCGGCGTAGTAGCCCTGGGTCTCCCCGGTCAGGGCCGCGTGCAGCGCATGGTGCAGGTCGTCGTTCCACTGGGCGTCGAGCCCGAGGCCGCCGGCCTCCCGCACCGTCACCATCCGGGGATCGTTCAGGTCCGACTCGGCGATCAGCAGGCCGTTGGCCTGGGCGGCCAGCTCCTCCAGCAGGTGGGTGGCGCGGGTGTCCTTGAGCTCGTGCACGGCGTCCAGGCGCAGACCGTCGAGGTGGAAGTCGCGCAGCCACATCCGGGCGTTGTCCAGGAGGTAGGTCCTGACCTCGTCGGAGCCGGGCTGGTCCAGGTTGACGGCCTGGCCCCACGGGGTGTGGTGGGCCTGGGTGAAGTACGGGCCGAAGCGGCTCAGGTAGTTGCCGCTGGGGCCGAGATGGTTGTAGACGACGTCCAGGACGACCGCGATGTCCCGGGCATGGCAGGCGTCGACGAAGCGCTTGAAGCCGTCGGGGCCGCCGTAGGGCTCGTGGACGGCCCACAGGTGCACGCCGTCATACCCCCAGCCGCGGGTGCCGGGAAAGGCCGCGACGGGCATCACCTCGACCACGTCGACCCCCAGGCTCACCAGGTGGTCGAGCCTGGTCACGGCCGCGTCGAACGTGCCCTCGCCGGTGAACGTCCCGACGTGCAGCTCGTACAGGACACTGCCGCGCAGCGGCCTGGCCCGCCAGTTGAGGTCGGTCCAGGCGAAGCCGCGATGATCGTAGACCCGGCTCAGGCCGTGCACGCCGAGCGGCTGCCATGCCGACCTCGGGTCCGGAAGCGGGCCCTCACCGTCGAGAACGAAGCCGTAGTCGATGCCGTGCCCGCCCTCGACCTCGCCCGCCCACCAGCCGGGCCGGTCCGTCCTGGCCAGCTCATGCCGGTCCAGGCCGACCTCGACCTCGACCCGGGCCGCCATCGGCGCCCACACCTCGAACTGCGTCACTACCCCTCCAGCGGGATCAGCAGGGCCACGGGCAGCCGTCCGAGCAGGTCGGCCAGGTCCAGGTCCGGACCGTCGAAGGTCCGGCCGGTCAGGACGTCCTGCCACGGGCCGCGGCCGGGGCTCAGCACCGTCCCGGCCCAGCCGCCCTTGTCGGCCAGCCCGTACGGCAGCCGGGTCGCGACCGTGATGGCGCCGCCCCGCTCGAAGGCCAGCACGTGCTGGGCTGCGCGGCCCACGGCCCGCAGCGGGGTGAACGACGACGCGAACCAGTCGGGGTGCTGCCGCCGCAGCCGCAGCGCCCGCGAGGTGACCAGCAGCTTCTCCTCGTCCAGGATCTGCGGTGCGATCCCCGCGTCCAGGGCGGCGAGCATCGTGGCGCGCCGGGCGTAGTCGACCGGCCGGCGGTTGTCGGGGTCGACCAGCGCCCAGCCGGTCAGCTCGCACCCCTGGTAGAGGTCGGGCACGCCCGGCATCGTCAGCTGCAGGAGCTTCTGACCGAGCACGTTGACCCGTTCGTAGGGGTGCAGGAGCGTCACGAACTCCTCGACCGCCCCGGTCACCGCCGGATCGGCCAGCAGATCGCGGACGTGGCCGAGCACCGCCGCCTCGTAGGCCGGGTTCTGCTCGGTCCAGGTCGTGTGGGTCTTGGCCTCACGCATGACCTTGGTCATGTACTCCTCGAGCCGGTCGGCGTCCAGCGGCCAGGCCCCGACGAGGGTCTGCCAGAGCAGGTAGTCGAGGTCGGGGTCGAGCGGCGAGTCGGCCGGCCGGGAGAACTCGGCCCAGTGGCCCGGCTGCTCGGCCAGCACCGCGAGCCGGGCCCGGACGTCCTCCTGGCGTTTGGTGTCATGGGTGGACAGGGTCGTCATCGAGGCCGGCCAGTCCCGGGCCTGCCGGGCGCAGAACGCCTCGAACTCCGCCGGGCTCAGCGAGAACGCCGCCGGGTCGCCGCCGACCTCGTTGAGCGCCACGAACCGGGACCAGCGGTAGAACGCGGTGTCCTCCGCGCCCCGCGCGGCCAGCGGCGCGGTCGTCTGCTGGAACCGGACGATCAGGTCGTTCCAGTCCTCGGGCTGCCCGTAGGACCGGTAGGTCGGGAAGTCGATCAGCTTGTCGAACAGCTCCCGCTGCAGCCGCCGGATCTCCGGGGCGAGGCCGTGCGCGGCCGCATGGCGCCGGGATTCGAGCTCGACCTCGCGGTAGGCGGCCGGGCCCACCCGCTCGCGGTACAGGTCGGTGAGCGGTTCCTCACCCGCCGGGTCGGTGAAGACCCCGCCGACGGCGCCGATCATCTCATAGCCCGTCGTCCCGGCGCAGGGCCAGTCTGCGGGCAGTTCCTCGTCGCCGGTGAGAATCTTCTCTACGACCGTCCAGGCCCCGCCGGTGCGCTCCGAGAGCCGACTCAGGTAGCCGCGCGGATCCGACAGTCCGTCCGGGTGGTCGATCCGGAAACCGTCGATCAGGCCCTCTTCGTGCAGTCGCAGCAGCAGGCCGTGGGTGGCCTCGAAGACGCCCGGTTCCTCCTGGCGGAGCGCGATCAACCCGGAGATGTCGAAGAACCGCCGGTAGTTGGGCTCGCCCTTGCCCGGCGGGACCAGAACGTCGGAGGCGTCCCAGTCGATGTCGAACCAGTCGGCGAACGGCGAGTCCCGACCCAGTTCGAGGACCGAGGCGAGCTGCGGGGCCAGGGCCTGCTCCACGAACGCCATGTGGTTGGGGACGACGTCGACGACCACGCCCAGGCCGTGCTTGTTCAACTCGGCGGCCAGGGCGCGGAAGCCGTCCTCGCCGCCGAGTTCGGCCGAGATGTGGCTGTGGTCCAGCACGTCGTAGCCGTGGCTGGAGCCGGGGACCGCCTGCAGGATCGGGGAGAGGTAGACGTGCGAGACGCCCAGCGCGGCCAGGTAGCCGGCCTGCTCGGCGGCCTCGGCGAAGCCGAAGCCGGGGCGCAGTTGGAGACGGTAGGTACCAGAGGGAACATCAGACACGTCGGTGCACCTGTACGGATCGGGACTCCACGGGAGTGCTCTCGCCTGCCTTGGCGGGATCGCCCTCCTCGAGCAGCGGGTCGGCAGTGTCGAGGACCTTCACCCATTCCGCGCCGAACCTGGCCGGCGGGAAGGTGAAGGTCAGCTCGGTGTCGTCGGCGTTGAACAGCATCAGGAACGAGTCGCCGCGGATCCGTTCGCCGCGCCGGTC
>JBDSTJ010000428.1:0-7996 GCA_039928335.1 Streptosporangiaceae bacterium
CGAGCTGGCCCAGAAGGAGGGCCGCGCGCCGACCGTCAGCGAGCTCGCCAAGCACCTGCAGATGACCGAGGAGGAGGTGCTGGAGGGCCTGGAGTCCGCCAACGCCTACTCCACGGTCTCGCTGGACGCTCCCGACTCCGGTGACGAGGACGCGCCCGCCGTGGCCGACTCGCTCGGCATGATCGACGAGTCGCTCGAAGGCGTGGAGTACCGCGAGTCGCTCAAGCCGCTGCTCGAGAAGCTGCCGCCACGGGAGAAGAAGATCCTGTTGCTGCGGTTCTTCGGCAACATGACCCAGTCCCAGATCGCCACGGAGCTCGGCATCTCCCAGATGCACGTCTCCCGGCTCCTGGCACGCACCCTGGCCCAGCTGCGCGAGGGCCTCACCGCCGAGGACTAGTCCGCGGTGTCCGTACCGTAGAGGGCCGTGGCCGTGGGCTTGCTCAACAGGATGAGCAGCGCGACCACGGCCGTCACGATCAGCGGGTACCCGATCCAGGGCTGCCCGCTCTGGATCAGTGACACCGCGACCGGGACCGAGAAGAGCTGGGCGAGTACCCCCGGCGACCGGGTCCAGCTCCTGGCCTGGAGAAGTCCGCGCGCGACGGAGACCAGCACGCCGCCGCCGACCAGGGCCAGCAGGGTGACGCCGATGGCGCTCGCCCGGTCCTGCGGATCACCGGCGACGGTCTCCCAACCGACGAACAGCCCGAACCCGAGCGCGGCGGCTCCTTCGAGCGCGACGAGCACGGCGGCGGCGATCAGGATCGGGTTACGGGGCTCAGACACGCCCGCAAGATTACCGCTGCGCCCGGGTGACATACCCTGGCGGCGTGCAAGCCTTGCTCGTCGCCAACCCGAAGGCGACCTCCACGAACCAGCGAGCCCGCGATCTTCTTGTGCGGGCGTTCGCCGGCGACCTCGAGGTCGACCTCGCCGAGACCGCCTACCGGGGTCACGCCGTTGACCTCGCCGCTGAGGCGGTGACCAGGGGCGTCGACATCGTGATCGCCCTGGGCGGCGACGGAACCGTCAACGAGGTCGTCAACGGCCTGCTCGCGCACGAGCTGCCGGCCGGAGCGCTGCCGGGGCTGGCGGTGCTGCCCGGCGGCAGCGCCAACGTGTTCGCGCGGGCCCTGGGCCTGCCCAACGACCCACTCCGTTCGATCGCCTCGGTCCTCGGTGCACTGCGGGCCGGCCGGACCCGCACGATCGGGCTCGGCCATGTCGCGACCGAGGAGGAGAAGCGCTACTTCACCTTCTCGGCCGGTGTCGGCTGGGACGCCGAGGTCGTACACGCGGTGGAACAGGCAAGGCTTTCCGGGGCCAGGGCCAATCCCGGACTTTATGTACGGGCGGCACTGCGGCAGTATTTTGCGATCACCGACCGCCGGAATCCGTCGCTCCGAATCGAGGATTCGGACGGCAGGATCGCACGCGACGTGTTCTTGGCGATCATCTCGAATACCGCTCCCTGGACATTTCTGGGCCCGCGCCCGGTGAATCCCAGTCCGCGGGCGAGTTTCGACAAGGGGCTCGACCTTTTCGGGATGCGCAGTGCGGACGTGCTGCCGACGGTGGCGGCGCTGGCCCAGATGCTGACCCCGCCGCTGGACCAGGCACCCCAGGGCCGCCACGTGCTGGAGTTGCACGACACGGCGGAAATCACCATCGGGGCGTCCCGGCCCACCGCTTTCCAACTCGACGGCGAATATCTGGGGCGCAGGGAGCGCCTGTTGTTCCGGTCCGTGCCGGATGCGATACGCATCGTCATCTGAGCACCCGTCCGGGACGCTCGGTAAGCGCAGGCAACGTTCATGTGACGGTCACGTTCCAGTGGTGTGACACACCTGACAGCCATACCTTGAGAAACATTTCTCAAAGTACTTGCGCCGCTAAGTGCTGCCCTGACACGCTCGAAGTGCGCGAACGGAGACGAATCCCGTAGCCGCACTCCCCTGATGCCGTTTCACGGCTTCGGGAGCGCATACGACATCGCGAACCCGTTCACAAGCAATATTTCACCTAAGGAGTGGAACGCATGGACTGGCGCCACATCGCTGCCTGCCGTGACGTCGACCCCGAACTGTTCTTCCCTATCGGGAACACGGGACCGGCACTGCTGCAGATCGAAGAAGCCAAGCAGGTCTGCCGCAAGTGCACCGTCAACGACGCGTGTCTGCGCTGGGCGGTCGAGTCCGGCCAGGACGCCGGCGTGTGGGGCGGCATGAGCGAGGACGAGCGTCGCGCACTCAAGCGCCGCGCCGCCCGCGCCAGGGCCCGCGCCAACGCGGTCACGCTCGCCTCCTGAGCGCGGTTCAACACTAGGTCTGCGCGGGGCGGTGCAAGGGCAGGTCGATGACCACTTCAGTGCCGCCGCCCGCGCGACCTCGGAACTCGAGCCTGCCGCCGAGTTCCCCGACGGTGAGCGTCCGGACGATCTGCAGCCCGAGGCTGTCGGTCCCCTCCGGGTCGAAATCCGCCGGCAGCCCCACCCCGTCGTCAGCGACGGTGACGAGGAGACGTTCCTCCGTGCGCGCGGCCTGAACCTCCAGCAGGTTCCCGCCCTGTTTGAGCCCATGCTCCAGCGCGTTCTGCAGCAGTTCGGTGAGGACCATGGCCACCGGGGTCGCGATGGCCGCGGGCAGCACCCCGAAGTTGCCGTTACGCCGCGGCCTGACCTGGGTCTCGACCGCCAGCACCTCCCCCGACATCGCGATGACCCGATCCGCGATGTCGTTGAAGTTGATCAGCTCGTCCGGGGTGTGCGACAGGGTCTCGTGCACGATCGCGATCGACCCGACCCGCCGTACGGCCTCGTCCAGGGCCGCCCGGCCCTCGGGAATCCGCAGCCGCCGCGACTGCAGCCGCAGCAGCGCCGCCACGGTCTGCAGGTTGTTCTTGACCCGGTGGTGGATCTCCCGGATCGTCGCGTCCTTGGTCATCAGCTCGCGGTCCCGCCAGCGCAGCTCGGTCACGTCCCGCAGCAGCGCGATCGCACCGATCCGATGGTCCGACACGATCAGCGGGATCAGCCTGAGCTGGACGAACGAGCCGTTGGCCTCGACCTCGGCCTCCCGGGGCGCGCGGCCGCTCAGCACCCCGATCAACGACTCGTCGATCGGCTCGCCGGTGTCGCACAGCGCGGCCGTGGTCTCCCCCAGTGAGAAGCCGATCAGGTCGGTGGCCAGGCCGAGCCGGCGGAAGGCCGACTGGGCGTTGGGGCTGGCATAGGCGACCTTGCCGGCCAGGTCCAGCCGCAGCAGGCCGTCGCCGACCCGCGGCGACCTGATCAGGTTCGGTTCCTCGCCGGGCACCGGGAACCGGCCGTCGGAGATCATCTGGGCGAGGTCGCTGGCGCTCTGCAGGTAGGTCAGCTCCAACCGCGACGGGGTGCGGGCCGAGCTCAGGTTCGTACTCCGCTGGATCACGCCCAGCAGCTTGGTCCCGCACCTGACCGGGATCGACTCCTCCCGGACCGGGATCCCGCTGCCCCACTCGGGGTCGCCCTCCCGGACGATGCGCCGCTCCCGCCAGGCCACGTCGATCAGCCCGCGGTTGCCCGCCGGGACGTGCTTGCCGACGAGGTCGTCGGGATAGGCGGTCGGCCCGGTGGTGGGCCGCATCTGCGCCACGCACACCCACGCCTCGATGACCCCGGTGTTCTTCAGCGGCACCCAGAGCACCAGGTCGGCGAAGGACAGATCGGCCAGCAGCTGCCAGTCCGAGACCAGGGCGTGCAGCCACTCCAGATCGTGGGCGTCGAGGTCGGTCTGCTTGAGGACCAGATCTGTCAGGGAGGGCACCCCTCCATCATCGCAGGCTGATCACCTGGGAGGATCCACGGGTGAGCCCTCTGGAGAGACTGCGTTCGGCGACCGCCCGGCGGGCGGCCGACGGCCTGCGGCGCCGCCCCCGCCCCCGTACTCCCGACCATGACGGCCTGGTCGACCTCGCCTCCAACGACTATCTGGGCCTGTCCCGCGACCCCCGGGTGATCGAGGGTGCCGTCCGGGCCGTACGCGCCTGGGGCGGCGGCTCGACCGGCTCCCGCCTCGTCACCGGCACGACCGAGCTGCACGCCGAGCTCGACAACCGGCTGGCGGCCTTCACCGGGGCCCAGGCGGGCCTCACCCTGTCCTCCGGCTATCTGGCCAACCTGGGGGCGGTGACCGCCCTCTCAGGGCCGGGCACGCTGGTCGTGTCCGACCAGGTCAACCATGCCTCGATCGTCGACGCGTGCCGGCTGTCGCGGGCCAGGGTCGCGATCGCCCCGCACCGGGACGTGCCCGCCGTGGCCGCGCTGCTGGCCGCCCGGACCGAGGAGCACGCGATCGTCGTCACCGACGCGGTGTTCTCCGTGGACGGCGACCTGGCCCCGCTCGCGGAGCTGCACCGGGTCGTCCGGGCCCACGACGCCTTCCTGGTCATCGACGAGGCGCACGCCCTCGGCGTCGTCGGCGCCGAGGGCCGGGGCGCCGCCCACCAGGCCGGGATCGCCGGGGAGGACGACGTGGTCCTGACCCTGACCCTGTCCAAGTCGCTCGCCGCACAGGGCGGCGCGATCCTCGGCGCCCCGGAGGTGATCGAGACCATGATCGACACTGCCCGGGCGTTCATCTTCGACACCGGGCTCAACCCCGCCGCGCTGGGCGCGGCCCTCGCCGCGCTCGATGTGATCGAGCTCTCTCCGGAGCTGCCGGCCCGCGCCCGCGCGCACGCCCGGCTGATCGCCAAGACCGCGGAGTCCTACGGGCTGGAGTCGGCGACCCCCGCCGCGGCGGTGGTCCCGGTCTTCCTGGGCGAACCCCACCTGGCCCTGCGAGCGGCCGAGATCTGCGCCGAACAGGGCCTCCGGGTTGGCTGTTTCCGGCCACCGTCGGTGCCACCGGGCAGAGCCTGCCTCAGACTGACGGCGCGTGCCAGCCTGACCGAGGCGGAACTCACAGGTCTAGACCGGGGGTTGCGTTCGGTCGCCCAGCATGTCGCACCGTAACCTGCTCGCGTAACATCGAGCGAAACCGGCGGTGAACAAGGGCCGTCCAGGGTTCAGGAGATTCGTTGACAGCCGAACACGCACCACTCGGTGACTATGGGCTCCGGCCCGCCGTCGGCAATCCTCTCGCGAGTGCGCCTCGGGTCCCGAAGTACTACCGCCTCAAAGAGCTGCTGGTCGAGCTGATCACGTCGCTGCCGCCCGGCAGCCCGTTGCCGCCCGAACGCACCCTGGCCGAGCGGTACGGCACGTCCCGCACGACCGTCCGCCAGGCCCTGGCCGAACTCGTCGTCGAAGGCCGCCTCCAGCGGATCCAGGGCAAGGGCACCTTTGTGGCCAAACCCAAGGTCCCGCACCAGCTCCAGCTGGTCGGCTACACCGAGGACATGCGCCACCACGGCCTGCTACCCGAGACCCGCATCCTCGACGTCGCCTACCTGACCGCCGACGAACGCCTCGCCGGCCTGCTCGGCATCCGCCCCGGCGGCCGGGTCCTGCGCATCCACCGCCTCCGCCTGGCCGACGGCGACCCGATGTCCCTGGACTACACCCACCTGCCCGCACGCCGCTTCCCAGGCCTGCGCAAGGAGCTGTCCCGCAACCTCTCCCTGTATGAGACCCTCTCCGCCGCCTACGACGTCCACCTGGCCGAGGCCGAAGAGACCATCGAGACCGTCCTGGCCACCCCCTACGACGCCCAGACTCTCGGTGTGGACGTCGGCCTCCCGCTGATGCTCCTGTCCCGCCAGTCCTTCGACACCACCGGCGAACCCGTCGAATGGGCCCAGTCGTTCTACCGAGGCGACCGGTACAAATTCGTCACCCGCCTGCGGCGACCCGGGCACTAGCGCCGCAGGAGCGCGATTGCGTGCGGGTGTCGCCGGGCTCGGACCCCGCCGAGGGTCGCACCACCCGCTACAGCGTCTGGGACAGCGACTTGATCGGCATCTTGAGGTCCACGAGAAGGTCCAGGTCCCGGTCGGCCTCTCGGCCCAGGGTGGTGAGGTAGTTGCCAACGATCATGGCGTTGATGCCGCCGAGCATGCCCGCGCGGGTGCCCAGGTCGCCGAGGGTGAGTTCGCGGCCACCGGCGTAACGGAGGATGGTGCGGGGCAGGGCCAGCCGGAACGTGGCGATGGTCTTGAGGGCTTCGGCGCCCTCGACCAGCGGGAAGGACTCGAAGGGGGTGCCGGGGCGGGGGTTGAGGAAGTTCAGCGGGACCTCGTGCGGCTCCAGCTCGGCGAGCTGGCCGGCGAACTCCGCGCGCTGCTCCAGGGACTCACCCATGCCGATGAGGCCGCCGCAGCACACCTCCATGCCGGCGTCGCGGACCATCCGGAGGGTCTCCCAGCGCTCGTCCCAGGTGTGGGTGGTGACCACGTTCGGGAAGTGCGACTTGGCGGTCTCGAGGTTGTGGTTGTAGCGGTGCACGCCCCAGGAGGTCAGGTCGTCGACCTGGGCCTGGGTCAGCATCCCCAGCGAGCAGGCGATGTTGATCTCGACTTCGGCGTTGATCGCCTCGATGCCCTTGCGGATCTGCTGCATGAGGCGCTCGTCGGGGCCGCGCACGGCCGCGACGTTGCAGAACTCGGTCGCCCCGGTCTTGGCGGTCTCCCTGGCGGCCTCGACCAGCGAGGGGATGTCCAGCCACACGGCGCGGACCGGCGACTCGAACTGGCCGGACTGGGAGCAGAAGTGACAGTCCTCGGGGCAGCCGCCGGTCTTCACCGACACGATGCCCTCGACCTCGACCTCGGGGCCGCACCAGCGCATGCGGACCTCATGGGCGAGGGCGAGCAGCTCCTCAAGCCTGTCGTCGGGCAGGCTCAGGCACTCCAGCGCCTGAGCGGCGTCGAGCCCCCTGCCCTCGTCGAGAACCTGCTGGCGAGCCACTGCGAGGATGTCGGACATTAGCTCTCCTTCGATATGGCATGAATCTCACGGAACGTACCAGCGTCGAAAACCCCGCCGAACGCCGGGGACAGGCCCGAACGCGCGGCCAGCAGGAATTCCGGGGCGTCCAACGCCCCGGCTCCCGCGGGAAGGACACCGGCCAGGGGGCGGGCGGAGATCGTCTCCAGGTCGCGGATGTTGCTGCGCATGGCCAGGTCGGGTTCGGCGGGCCAGGAGCCCACGACCAGCCCGGCGAGTTGGACGCCGCGATGGGCCAGCGCCTCCAGGGTCAGCGCGGTGTGGTTGAGCGTGCCGAGGTCGGGGCGGGTCACGACCACGACGGCCGCACCGAGCCAGCGGGCCAGGTCCGCGACGGTCGCGCCGTCCTCGTCGAACCGGACCAGCAGCCCGCCCGCGCCCTCGACGAGCACGAGCTGCCGCCCGGCGGTCAGCTCACGGACGGCGCCGACGGCACCCGGCAGCGACACCGGGGGCTGCCCGCAGGCCCGGGCGGCGGCGGCCGGCGACAGCGGATCGGGGAACCGGGCGAGCTCGTGCACGTCGGTGATCCCGGCGAGACGCCGTACGTCGTCGACGTCCCCGGGTTCACCGGGCAGCAGCCCGGTCTGGCCGGGTTTGACCACGGCCACCGAGGACCCACGGGCAGCGGCCAGGGCGGCAAGACCGGCGGTCACCACGGTCTTCCCGACTCCGGTGTCGGTTCCGGTCACGACGAGCACACTCACGAGATCCGACCCTAGTGGGCCGCTCCGCCCGGTCCGCGTCCCGGATCCCACAGAAATACCCGCCCCGCTTTGTAGGACTGCAGAAACGGGAGTACGTGCAGCTCAGGAGGGGGCGAGCACTCCGTGCTCGGAGCAGCGGGCGCTCCAGCCGCGCGGTGTCACCTGAACGACCATGCGACGGCGGCAGCGACCGCAGTAACGCGGCGGTTCCATGCGCAGCGCGGCCTCGCAGGTCACGTGGCCCTGACCGGTCTCACCGCAGTGTGCGCAGTAGGTCTCAATGGCGGTCAACCTACAACTTCCCGGCACGCATCCGGCCGACGAGGCCGGTGTCATAGCGGCCGGCGGCGAACTCCCGATC
>JBDSTJ010000429.1:0-2922 GCA_039928335.1 Streptosporangiaceae bacterium
GCGACCTCCTGGACGAGCTCAGCCCCGATCTTCTCCCACGGGTCCTCGAGCTCGATCTCCTTGGCGATCGACACACCGTCGTTGGTGATCGTGGGGGCGCCCCACTTCTTCTCCAGAACGACGTTTCGGCCCTTCGGGCCGAGAGTCACCTTGACGGCGTCGGCGAGCTGGTTCATTCCCCGCTCGAGTCCGCGGCGGGCCTCTTCGTTGAACGCGATCATTTTGGCCATAGGGTCCAGTCCTCTCCTGAGTAGGAACGGAACATGGCGGGCCGGGCAGATGCCCGCGACGGACGGCCTGTCCCCGGCAGCGTCCATGTACGCCACCCGGGAGGGAGACCTCATCGTCCCGACCCAGAGTCTTTTGGGTTGTCACTCTCACAGGGAGAGTGCCAACTAATTGTTTAGCACTCTACCCCGTCGAGTGCAAGCGACGTACATCCTGAGCAGGGAACGGACCCTTCACCGGCCGTTCAACCGGCTGAGCTGGGGACACTCCCGCAGAGTGGGAAAAACTCACCACTCGCCGTGATCCACCATCCGCCGGTTTCCTCCCTGTTCACGGAACAGTCGCGGAAACAGGCTCGTCCTTCGCCCACACGGCGCTCGTTCCGTTCCGGGCGTTCCGGCGACGGGGGCTGCAGGAGGTGGCCAGCGCTGCGTCGATCCGCCGGGTCCTGAGCTGTTCGTTGACGCAGTGCGTGTCGGTGGTCTGGAGCATCGTGGGGAGTGGCCGGCCCACGCCGCGGCGTTGGTCCCGGGGAACTCCCAGATGTAGCGCCGTGGTTCGTGTTCGCCGGTTGCCGAAATACCGGCCTCAGCCAGCCGGGCGAGCACCCAGTCACGGCGATCGTTCTTGTGGTCCGCCATGGTCTTGCCCGACCACTTGCGGGAGACGAGCACCCGCCGGCCCCGTAGCCGAGATGCGCGCGGCGATGTGCCTTGCCCTTGCAGAATCCGGGGACCATCCCAGGCCGAGCCCCCTCGGGCTGGACTCCGTATCGAAGCCAGTTCGCGCAGGTAGGCGAGCACGGTTCGTGCCGCAGTGCCTCAGCCAATGGGCTTACTGAGGTGAGAGCGGATGGCCGTCCCACTGTTCGTCGGGCGCTCAGTGCGGGGGACGTGCGCGGCTTCCTGGTGTTGGCCGACCGCAGTAGTACAAGTCAACGGTCGTCCGGTTAGCCGCGCTACGAAAGGGCGGCGAGGAACTCGGCGGTACTGACCTTCGCCTGGCGGAGGATGCCGTGGACGGTTCCTGTCTTCAGGTCCTTGCGGCCGTGGTCGGGGACCGTGGCGGCGCGGCCGTCCTCGTGGCGGAGTCTCACGTGGCTGCCGGACTGTCGGACTACCGCGAAGCCGAGGTTGCCGAGACCCTTGATCACTGCGTTCGCCGGCATCGGGGGGATGACGCGAGGACTCATGCGGAGAGCTGCACCTCGAAGGGCACCAGGGCGGGAGTCGGGTGGAGCTGGTCCGCCAGCTCTTCGGGAGTCATGTCGTCCAGGGTAAGGGCGACCGCCTCTTTGATCATGGACATTGCGTGATCGAAGCTATCGCCCTGGCTGGTCACTTCCAGCTCAGGACAGCGCACGACGAAGGCCTCGCCCTCAGGCCAGATCTGCGCGGTCAGATGCAGGACGGTCATGCGGCCAACCTACCTTGCTAAGCGTTGCATTCCAGCATGTCTCAGCATGTCTCAGCATGCCTCTAGTCGTCTAATCCGCAGCCATCGTCGTCTCGCTCATGGGCCGCGCGGAACCATCGCGGAACGAACGGACCCGTTCGTACCTGGTGGGGCCGTCCGCTGCAGGAGGTGGCCAGCGCTGCGTCGATCCGCCGGGTCCTGAGCTCTTCGTCGTCGTTGACGCAGTGCGTGTCGGTGGTCTGGAGCATCGTGGGGAGTGGCCGGCCCACGCCGCGACGTTGGTCCCGGGGAACTCCCCGTCATCGCGCCACTGGTGCACTGTCTGCCGACCGCGGGAGTGGACTCGGCGAGCAGGAAACGACCCCAGCCCTGTGCGGGAAGGGTGCAGTCGTGCGGAACAGACGGCCCCAGCCCACCGACCTCCCGTGCCCGAGGTCTTGACCCGTGGGCCCGTGGCGACGACGATCGAGATGGGACGACCGAGCGCAGAGTGGTGATCGGGTGAGTGCCAGGCAGGTGGCGGTGGTCGCTGTGACCCTGACCGGGGTCGGGTTCCTCGCCGGCTGCGCGCAGGGCGACGAGGTGGAGGAAAGGTCCTTCGTCGACCAGCACGGCCGTGCCTGCGCCTACGTGCTCGTCGTGGACCGCGAGGACAGCGGCGATGACGGCGGCCCACCCGACTTGGACGTCGGCGATGTCGACTGCGACTATCCGCCGTCCCCGTTCCCGACCGGAGGGGCCCGCCCATGAGCAGCCGAGGTTTCCTCATCGTGGGTGTGGGCGCGCTCGCGGCCGCTGGTCTGTTGCTGACCGGTTGCGGCGAGAAGGTCGAGGAGCGGTCGTTCACCGACCGCTACGGGCGCGTGTGCACCTATGTCTTGGTCAAGGAATGGGACGGCGGCAAGGACGTCGGGAATATCTCCTGCGAATACCCGCGCGTCACACCATCACCACCCACGCCGAGTGTTCCGCCGAGTCCGTCGGGTTCCTGACCGGAGGAGGCCCGGTGGCCGTCAGGCACGGAGCCCGCCTTGACCTCCCCGTGGTCGTTTGAACAGGTGGAGGGGGGAACACGCATCTCATGGTGAATCCTGAGGACGAAACGACATCCCACCGGCCGGGCTCTCAGCCGAGTACGAGCCCAGGCTCCGATGAACCACAGACGATCACGGCGCCTACCCCGCCTGTGGCGTGGACCAGCGATCCTCCTCCGGACGAGGCCGACCCGGCGGAGGAGACCGAAGAGCCGGCGAGGGCGGCCGACGAAGACTGAGGGAC
>JBDSTJ010000430.1:0-4485 GCA_039928335.1 Streptosporangiaceae bacterium
GGGCGAGGTAGGTGCGGCGGAAGTCCTTCTCACGACGGAGGAGGTCCAGGTACGGCCGCACCTCAGACGTGCAGGCCCAGCGCCTCGGCGGCGGCCTCTGCGCTGTTGGCGACGGTCACCGGCTTGGGCGCGCCGGAGATGGCCCAGTCCGGGTCCTTGAGGCCGTTGCCGGTGACCGTGCAGACGATCCGCAGGCCCGCCTGGAGGACGCCCTGGTCGCGGGCCTGCAGCAGCCCGGCGACCGACGCGGCCGAGGCGGGCTCCACGAACACGCCCTCATCCCGGGCGAGCAGCCGGTAGGCGGCGAGGATCTGCCGGTCGGTGACCGCGTCGATGGCGCCGCCCGACTCGTCCCGGGCCGCCGAGGCCAGGTCCCAGGAGGCGGGGTTGCCGATCCGGATCGCGGTGGCGATGGTCTGCGGGTTGGCGACCGGGCCGCCGTGCACGAACGGGGCAGCGCCGCTGGCCTGGAAGCCCATCATCCGGGGCCGCTGGGCGGCGATCCCGGCATCGGCGTACTCCTGGTAACCCATCCAGTAGGCCGAGATGTTGCCGGCGTTGCCGACCGGCAGGCAGTGCACGTCGGGCGCGTCGCCGAGGGTGTCGACGATCTCGAACGCGGCCGTCTTCTGGCCCTGCAGCCGGTAGGGGTTCACGGAGTTGACCAGCGCGACCGGGTAGTCGACGGCCAGTTTGCGGGCGAGCTCCAGGCAGTCGTCGAAGTTGCCGTCGACCTGGAGCAGCTTGGAACCGTGCACGAGGGCCTGTGCGAGCTTGCCCATCGCGATCTTGCCGCGGGGCACGAGGACCGCGCAGGTCATTCCGGCCCGTACCGCATACGCTGCGGCGGAGGCCGACGTGTTGCCGGTCGAGGCACAGATGACGGCCTTGGCGCCCTCCTCGGCCGCCTTGCTGATCGCCATCGTCATACCGCGGTCCTTGAAGGACCCGGTCGGGTTGAGGCCCTCGACCTTGAGGAAGACCTCGCAGCCCGTGAGCTCGGAGATCCGGTGCGCCGGTAGGAGCGGCGTGTTCCCCTCGAGCAGAGTGACGACGGGCGTCTTCTCGCTGACCGGAAGCCTGTCTCGGTATTCCTCGATCAGCCCGCGCCAAGCGCTCACGACTGCCTCCATTGGGAGTGACCTGCTGGGATGCTTGGGAGTCTAAGGCCTAAATCACCACAGGAGCCTATGACCATCCCACATGTTGGACCTCCTCCGGGAGGCGGCCCTGCGACAGGGGACTACAGATCGCCTTCGACGCGCATCACGCTGGCGACCTGGCGGACCGCGGGGTGGGTGCGGAGGGATTCGACGGTGCCGGACAGGGCCGAGTCGGTGGCCTGGTGGGTGACGATGACGAGCTGCGCGTCGTCGCCGTGGCCGACCTGTCGTACTGCCTGGATGGAGACGTCGTTCTTGGCGAACTCCTCGGCGACCTGGGCGAGCACGCCGGCCTGGTCCGCCACGTCCAGCTGGACGTAGTACCGGGTGATGGTCTCGCCCATCGGGAGGATCGGGAGGGCGGCGTAGGTGGTCTCGACCGGGCCGCTCGCGCCGTTGACCCGGTTGCGGGCCACCGCCACGATGTCGCCGAGGACCGCGCTGGCCGTCGGCGCGCCGCCGGCCCCCGCGCCGTAGAACATCAGCGACCCGGCCGACTCGGCCTCGACGAAGACCGCGTTGTAGGCCTCGCGGACCGACGCCAGCGGGTGGGTCAGCGGGATCATCGCCGGGTGGACCCGGACGGACACGCCCCGGTCCTCGACCCGCTCGCAGATCGCCAGGATCTTGACGACGCAGTTCATCGCCTTGGCGCCCATCACGTCCTGCGCGGTGACCTCGGACATGCCCTCGCGGTGCACGTCGGCGGCGGTCACGTGGGTGTGGAACGCCAGCTGGGCGAGGATCGCGGCCTTGGCTGCGGCGTCGAAGGCCTCCACGTCGGCCGTCGGGTCGGCTTCGGCGTAACCGAGTGCCTGGGCCTCCTCAAGCGCATCGTTGAAGCCCGCTCCGTGGGTGTCCATCTTGTCGAGGATGTAGTTGGTGGTGCCATTGACGATGCCCAGGACCCGGTTGATCCGGTCCCCCACGAGCGACTCGCGCAACGGCCGCAGCAACGGGATCGCGCCGGCGACCGACGCCTCGTAGTAGAGGTCGGTGCCGGACTCGCGGGCCGCGTTGAACAGTGTCTCGCCGTCCTCGGCCAGCAGCGCCTTGTTCGCCGACACGACGCTCTTGCCGCTCCTGAGCGCCGCCAGGATCAGGGTCCTGGCCGGCTCGATCCCGCCGACCACCTCGACCACGATGTCCACGTCGTCGCGGGTGACCAGGCCGAGCGCGTCCGTGGTCAGCAGCTCCGGCGCAATCCCCGGGCGGATCCGGTCGGGCCGTCTGACGGCGATCCCGACGACTTCGACGGGCGTGCCGATCCGTGCCGCGAGATCCTTCGACTGCTCACCCAGCAGACGTACGACCTCAGTGCCGACCACTCCACAGCCCAGCAGGGCCACCCGCACCGGTTTCACGACTCCCCAACCTCCGCATCGAGCCTCATAAGATCATCTTCGGTCTCGCGGCGTACGATGACGCGCGCCCGACCGTCCCGTACCGCCACCACAGCGGGGCGCGGCACGAAGTTGTAGTTGTTCGCCATGGAGCGACAGTAGGCACCGGTCGCGGCGACCGCCACCAGGTCTCCGGGCGCAATATCTTCGGGCAACCATAGGTCACGCACGACAATGTCCCCGCTTTCGCAGTGCTTTCCGACAAGTCTGCTGAGCATGGGGGTCGCCCGGGATTCCCGGCTGACCAGTGCACAGGTGTACTCGGCCCCGTACAGGGCCGTCCTGAGGTTGTCGCTCATGCCGCCGTCGACGGAGACATAGGTGCGCAGGCCCTCGACGTCCTTGATGGTGCCGACCTCGTAGACCGTGATCCCGCCGGGTCCGACGATGGCCCGGCCCGGTTCGACGGTCAGCCTCGGCACGGGCAGCCCGTAGGACCGGCACTCCCTGCCCACGATCCGCCGCATGTTGTCGGCGAGCAGCTTGGCGTCGATCGGCTCATCGGCGTCCAGGTAGGCGATGCCGAAGCCGCCACCCAGGTCGAGTTCGGGCAGGACGACGCCGTGCTCGTCCCGGATGGCGACCAGCAGTTCGGCGACCCGGTGCGCGGCCACCTCGAACCCGTCGGTCTCGAAGATCTGCGACCCGATGTGGGAGTGCAGGCCGACCAGTTCGAGCTGCGGGAGCGCGAGGATCCGGCGGGCGGCCTCCAGCGCGGCCCCCGAGTTGCGGGAGAAGCCGAACTTCTGGTCGTCGTGCGCGGTCGCGATGAACTCGTGGGTGTGCGCCTCGACCCCGGTGGTGACCCGGATCATGACCTGCGGGCGCCTGCCGAGCCGGTCGGCGTGGAAACCGAGCCGGGCGATCTCCTCGTAGGAGTCGACCACGATGTGGCCGATCCCGGCCTCGAGGGCCCGGACGAGCTCGGCTGCGGACTTGTTGTTGCCGTGCAGCGTCATCCGCTCGGGCGGGAACCCCGCGGCCAGGGCCAGCGCCATCTCGCCGCCGGAGCAGACGTCGAGCCCGAGTCCCTCCTCGGCCAGCCAGTTCACGACCGCGCCGGACAGGAACGCCTTGCCCGCGTAGTGGACGCTGCCGTCGTGGAAGGCCGACTGGTACTCCCGCGCCCTGGTCCGGAAGTCCTCCTCGTCCAGGACGTACAGCGGGGTGCCGAACCGTTGGGCCAGGTCGCGGACGTCGACTCCGCCGACCGTCAGCGCGCCGTCGACGCGCTGGGCGCTGCGCGGCCACACCTGAGGTGCGAGCACGTTCAGGTCGGGGGCCGCCGGGAGCGGGTGCTCCTGGGGAAGCTGGTCGGCGTGCCGGCCACCAGCGGGGTGGACTCTGCTCACGTTCTCTCTCTTGCGTTCTCGCCGAGCCTTCGCAGCCCGTTGCTCAAAGTGACGCGCACGGCCTTCGCGAGGATGACGCGGGCGCCGTGCAGTCCCGTGGGTTCCTGGTCGCCCTGCGGCAGCGCCGGGCAGTACTCATAGACGTCGTGGAAACCGTCCGCGATCCGCTCCAGCTGGAGCACCGGTTTTCGGTGCCCGGGGAAGGCCGCCAGCGCTCCGAGGAGCCGTAGCTCCCGCGCTTCGGTCAGCAGCCCGGGTTCGCCGGGCGGGACCCGCAGGTCCACGGCCCGCCGTTCGACGGCCGCGGCCCGCTCATGGGCGAACCTGATCCGAAAGCCCCGGTTGTCGAACGTCCTGGGCCACTGCGGCAGATCCGCGTCCACCTCCGCGCCGGCTCCATACCCCTCGTCCCGGGCGATCCCCACGGCGATCATGCCGGGAACCGCCAGATGGACCACCAGCAGGCCCGGCCCACGCGTCTCAACCCGTGAGACACCCGGCGTACGGGCGAGCGGCTCAGCGACCAGGGCGGGATCGAGCCGGTGCCGCAGCGCCACGGAGCTCACA
>JBDSTJ010000431.1:0-7663 GCA_039928335.1 Streptosporangiaceae bacterium
GCGCTCCCTCTAGGCCGCTGGTAGGAGTAGGGGTCCGCATCCAGCGGCCCGGCCCGAAACCGATGAGACGGAGCAACATGCAGCCGCACCTCTACCTCGAAGACACCTACCTCTTCGAGGTCAAGACCACTGTGGCCGAGAGCGGCGACGGCGAACGCGGCCCGTGGCTGCGGCTGGCGGACAACATCTTCCACCCGCAGGGCGGCGGCCAGCCGAGTGACGTCGGGACCGTCGACGGCCTTCCCGTCCAGCCGTTCCGGGACCAGGGAGCCGGCGAGCACACCGTGCTCCTGTCGGCGGACCGGGCTCTGGACACCGGCCTCGCCACCACCGCCAGGATCGACCCGCAGGTCCGCCGCAGGCATGCGGCGCTACACACCTGCGGGCACGTCGTCGACGGCTTCGTCCGGGCTCTCGGTTTCGAGCACGTGGTCAGCAATCACTTTCCGGGACAGGCCCGGATCGAGTTCAAGGTCGGTGACGTCCGGCCGGATCTCGAGAAGCTGGCCGCCTCGGTCGAGGCGCAGACCAACTCCGCCATCGCCGCGAACCGCAAGGTCTCCGCCGAGCAGCGCGACGGTCAGCGGTTCGTCCTGGTGGACGGTCTCGGCGAGGACCCGTGCGGGGGCACCCATGTCGCCGGCCTGGCCCAGCTCACCGGCTTCTCCCTGCGTTCCGTCAAGATCAAGAGCGGCACACTGAAGATCGGATACACGGTTGAGCACACGGACTGAGACCGGCTCGGCCGGGCTCGCCCGGCCGGCCGCTCGACGGCCCCAGGCCTGGCTCGTCGACATCGGAGTGTTCGGCGTGGCGGTGATCTGGGGCTCGACGTACGTCGCGATGCAGTGGTCGGGCAAGTACGTGTCCGTCCCGCTCTTCCTGTTCCTGCGGTTCTCCCTGGGCGCCCTCGCGATCACGCTTCTGTCGGTGCGCCTGTGGCGGAAGGTGAGCAGAGCCGAGGTCTCGCTGGGCTGCCTGTTCGGCGCTCTCCTCTTCGCGATCCTCTTCCTGGAGACGCTCGGCGTCCGCTTCACTCTGGCGTCGAACGCCGGCTTCCTCATCGCGCTCTCGGTGATGCTCGTCCCGATCATGGAGCGGGTGTTCCTCGGGGCGAAGGTGGCCCGCATCATCTACCCGCTGACCGTCCTGTCGCTGGTGGGCTGTGCGCTGCTCACCCTGCGTGACGGAATCTCCATCCGCAGCGGCGACCTGATCATCCTGGCCGCCGCGCTGATCCGCGCGGGACAGATCGTCCTGTTCGGGCACAAGTCCAAGGGGCAGGACATCTCCCTGCTGCGAGTCACCGCCATCGAACTGTGGGTGGTGGCCGCCGGGGGGCTGGTGCTGGCTCTGGCCACGCCGGTGAAGTCGTTCGAGCAGGCCATGGACGTACCCGCCTCGGCCTGGCTCGTCATCGGCTACCTGGGCCTGCTGGGAACGGCCTTCGCGTTCCTGACGCAGCTCCACGCCGCCCGGGTGTCCAGCCCGACCAGGGTCGGGTTGGTCCTGTCGACCGAACCGTTCTTCGCGGCGGTGTTCGCCGTGCTGCTGCTCGGCGAACACCTCGGTCCCTACCAGGTCGCGGGCGGCGCCCTGATCCTGATCTGCGCGCTGGCCGGCCGCTATGCCGACATGCGACACACGACTGCGACGGTGGAGGTGCCATGACCCCGATACCGCTGATCCTCCTGCACCATTCCGGCGGGACGGCACGCGTGTTCGACCCCCTGCTGAAGTCCCTTCCCCCCGAGATCGAGCCCGTGCCGCTCGAGCTTCCCGGTCGGGGCGGCCGCTGGCGCGAGCCCCCGCTGACGTCCGCCGCACACGCGGTCGACGACCTCCTCGACCAGGCGGCCGGGCTTCGCGGGGAGATCGCCGTCCTCGGGCACAGCATGGGCGCCTACCTCGGCCTCGCGCTGGCCGCCCGGCTGGAGAACGGCGGGCACGCGCGATGCAGGACGCTGTTCGCCTCGGCGAACGCCGGCCCGTTCGCGGCCCGGCCGCTCTTCGCCACCTCGCCCTCGGCCCTCGGCGACGACGAGATCCTCGCGGCGGCGGAGGGCTTCGGCGGGATGGCCCCGGAGGTCCTCGCCCATCCCGGCCTGCGCGAACGCGCGGTCTCGCTGCTGCGTGCCGACTTCGGGGTGTGCGACTCCTTCGTCCGGGCGCTCAGCGGCACGGTGACCGAGGCCCGGATCGTCGTCTGCTGCGGCGACCGGGACGACTACACGCACGAACAACTCACGGCCTGGAAGTCGAGCTCGACGGAGGAGACCGAGATCCTTCGGTTCCCCGGCGGCCACTTCTACCTTCAAACGCGGGCCGACGAACTCGCGGCCGCCGTGACGGCGCGCGTGCTCGACCCGGTCAGCTGATCATGTCTATGGGAGGTCGATCCCATGCATAGTCCCGCCTCCGCCACAGAACTGCGCATCGCCGTCGCCATGGCGGGAGTCGCACTGATCCTGATCGTCGGATCCCTGCTCGGGAATCTGGTCGGCCGGTTCCGCCAACCCCCCGTCATCGGTGAGATCGCGGTGGGCATCGTCCTGGGCCCGAGCGTGCTCGGGCTGATGCCCGGCGACCTGCCGGGGCGCATCTTCCCCGCGGACGCCCGACCGCTGCTCAGCGCCATCGCCCAGTGCGGGCTTTGCTTTTCATCTTCCTGATCGGCTGGGAGTTCGAGAAGAGCCTCCTGCACAAGCGCACGTCGATGGCCGCGGTGGTGTCGCTGAGTTCGGTCACGCTGTCCTTCGCGCTCGGCGCCGGCCTGGGGTTCCTGCTGTACCCGGGGCACTCGACCGTCGCAGGCAGGCAAGTGCCGGCGCTCGCGTTCGCACTGTTCCTCGGGGCGGCCATGTCGGTCACCGCGTTTCCCGTACTGGCGCGGATCCTCACCGACAACCGGCTGATGCGGACGAGGGTCGGGGCGCTGGCGCTGGCCAGCGCCGCGGTGGACGACGTCCTCGCCTGGTGCGTGCTGGCCGTGGTCTCGGTCTTCGTCGCCGCGGGCAGCACGGGGGAGGTCGTCCAGATCCTCGGGCTCTCCCTGGTGTACCTCACCCTGATGTTCGTCGCGGTGAGACCGCTGCTCGGCCTCCTGGTCCGCCGGCTCACCCGGACCCGGGTCTCGCCCTACCTGCTCCCGGTGCTCACCGCCGGGGCGTTCCTCTCGGCCTACGCGACCACCTGGATCGGCATCCACGCGATCTTCGGTGCCTTCCTCTTCGGCTTCGTCATGCCCCGGGAACCCGCCGACGACCTCCAGGTCCACCTCCACCGGCCCCTGGAGACCGTGGGGAGGCTGCTCCTGCCCGTCTTCATCACGACCGGCCTCAGCGTCGACATCGGCAGTCTCAGCCTGCGGCACTACGCGGAGCTGGCCGCGATACTCGCCGTCGCCTGCGCGGGCAAGTTGATCGGCGCCGGCGCCAGCGCCCGCGCCTTCGGCATGACCTGGCGCGAGGCCGGGCTCCTCGGCCTGCTGATGAACACCCGTGGACTGACCGAACTCATCATCCTCAACGCGGGCGTCAGCCTCGGGGTACTGGACACCCCCATGTTCACCATGATGGTCATCATGGCCCTGGCCACCACGGCCATGGCGGGCCCCTTCCTGAGAGGCCGCGGTGGCGTGGTCGCGGACGGGGGTGCCCCCGAAGAGGTCAAGGCCCATGCGGACCTGGGTGTCAGCCGGTGAGCCTGGTGAAGCCGGAGCGGTGGCTTCAGAAGCTCTGTTGCCAGTACGCAAGCTCTGCTGGGAGAACGGCGGTGCGCCCGACGTACGCCGGATCGAGAGCGAAGACGACGCGTGTACCGCTGCCGACGGGCGGCTCGAACTCCTGGGGGCCGGTGAGCGGCCGGATGCCGACGAGATCCTGGCGGAATCCACGGCCGTCGCACCACATCTCCACCGATGCCTTCTCGCACACTGCGGTCACAACGGCGAAGTACGACCGCTGAGAAGCGCCTCGATCGCGGCGATCGCCTGTGCGGTGGCGTGGAACAGGAGGGCGTGGATGCGGGCCTGTCGCGCCCCCTCGACGGCGGCGGGGGTGTCGTCGAGGAAGATCACTTCCTCGGGCCGCACGCCGAGCCGCGAGCAGGCGAGTTCGTAGATCAGCGGATCGGGCTTGAGCAGGCCGGCACTCGATCTTCCAGCGCGCGCCGCCGACTCCGGTTGCGCATCCCCCTGAGCGCGCTCATCTCCGAGCTGAGACTGCGCCACTCACTGATCAGCCGGCTCTCCACGACACCGGCCCGATCGCGTTCGAGGCCGTAACCGCTCAGCTCGTCCTGCAGAAGATCGTGACGGGCCCGGTGGGCGACGGAGACTTCCATCACGGGGATCCCGTCACCACTTCCACGGGCTCCTGCGCGATTGCCTGGCTCACCGGCATGTGCCTCAGCCGGGAATCGTTCCACCCTAAGTCGGCAGGAACAGACGGTTACGCTCAGGTCATGCTGACCCGGCTGAACCAGCTCAACTACCAGGGCGGCTGACCCCAGCGTCCCGAGGAGGACCAGAAAGATGGAGAACCGCACGGGAAGGACGGTGTCCGGCCTCGGGCGTGCTCTCCTCTTTCTGGTCCTGCTCGTAGCCCTGGCTGCTCTGTTCGTCGCAGGTCTCTTCATATGGTGGCTGAGCGTGGAGCTGCCCAACGGCGCCGATCGGGCCCGCAAGGCCGACACCGAGAACAACCAGCGATTGATCGACGCCGCCCCGGGGAAGCTCCGGGACGCCGCCGCCGACGGCGTCATCACCGCAGGGGAGGTCGTCCATGCGCTCGACCCGCACTGGACGGCCGCGCGGACCACACAGCACCTGCAGATCAGCACCTACTACCGCGTCGATCCCAGCGATCCCGCCCTCGACCAGTGCATCCAGTACACCGTGAGCATTCCCCTGAACGCCTCCTCCACCATCGGACGTCGAGATCTCCAGCCCGATTCCCCGGAGTGCAAGGAACTGTCCGGCCACGTCCCGGACACGGCCCCCGACACGCCCGCCGCGTAAGAGCTCGAAGGGAGGCCGAGCGCCGACAGGGCGTCCGGGTGCGCCCGTCGAAGCGGTACTCCTGCGGACCGGTTACGGCCGCACCCGTCACAAGGCCGGCGACTCCGGCGGTTTCACCGAGGCGGTCTGTGGCTGCTCGACAACGGCGACCTGGCGGCCTGCCCGGCGACGGCCAGCAACCCGGTCACCACCTTCTGAAGCACCCGGCCCGCGGGTCAGCCGGCCAGGGCGCGTCCGGCCTCGCGGGCCGAGGAGAGCGCGGCCCCCTGGTACTCGGCGGCCAGGTCGCCGAGCGGATCCAGCGCGGGGTTGACGCCGGCGAGGGTCAGCTCGCGGTCGACGACGGTCAGGTCGGCCTCCCACATGTCGCCGAGGACGCGCGCCAGGTAGGGCGTGGAGTGGTCCCAGCCCTCGCGCAACGTGCCGGAGCCGTAGCCGCTGCCGCGCACGTTCGCCAGAACGGTCGGCTTGCCCTTCAGCACCGGCCCGCTTCCGCAGCGGCCGCATGGTTCAGCCGGCCAGGGTCACGCTGACGCCGCTGGAGAACAGCGAGTCGTGCAGCTGGATCGACTTGGCCGTGAAGGACTTCGGCACGTCGAAGACCAGGACGCCTTTGAGCTGGTTGCCGGGGTTGATGTCCTTCAGGAAGCTGTTGGCGTCGCCCATCGTGATGCCCGCCTCCACGTCGGCCTTGAACTCCCGGCCGGCCGTCATGGCCCTGAATAAAAGCGCGCAAGGCGTCGGCGTAGCCCAGCCGTCCGGGAACGATCAGCCCTCTTCTGGCGATGGTGGAACCCGCCGATCCCACCGCGCAGGACCAGGCGTTCACACTCCTGTGCGCGCTGACCGGCTGCGTCTTTGCCTCACGACCGAGGAAATTCCCGGGGTGATCGCCGCTCTTCCCCCCCGCTCACTGAGAAGGGACGTACGACGCCTGACAGCACCGACCCGCAATGCCCTCGCGTCGTGGACCTCACACGTGGGTGGCGTCGGCGGTGTGCGTGACCCGGACCGTGCGGATCTCCTGGCCGGTCCGGGTGAAGGAGTGGCCGGTCGCGGGGATGCGCTCCCAGCCGAACTCCTCGATCGAGACTTTGGCCCGGCCGACCGTGGGCTGCGAGCCCACGAAATGTTCGGCGCCGACTGTGACCTGCAGGAGGCCCTCTGCTGCCCAGTGGCGCCAAAGTTGGGCACTGAGGGGTCCCCCTCGAACCGGATCGCACAACTCCAGGTCGTTGAGGCCTTGGGCTTTCCGACGGGGAGTCCGAAGCTGAAGCGCGATCGCTCTACCGGCTACCTTTCACGCCCTTCGCGAAGGCATGGAACGCCCGCCGTGTGAGTGAGAGCGTGGCACCACCGGGATTCTTAGAGTCCCGCACCGCGACGACGCAGGGGAGCCCGGCTACCTCCACGCATTCGTTTTGGCCGTTGCTCCGGCTGCTCTTTCGCCACTTGGTGGTCGACAATTCGTTCATTGACCCAGCTCCCTTCTTACTTGCTTGAGAAAGCTCCGGCTGCTGGCCTCGTCGAGGGCGGAGGCCCAGATGGAGGTGAATGCCATGTCATAGCGTTCGATCTCGTTTGCCTTATCGAGGTAGAGGGCTCCGGTGAAGCTGTCCACATAGACCGTGGGTGGCTCGCCGGTTCGGCCTTCTCCATGAGAGGGGAAGCGCATGAGGACGAATGGTCCGGACATGGTCCCGTAGTGGAGGCCGGATGCGAACGCGGCGACCCTGATGGAGACGTTCGGCAGGTCCATGCACTTGAGTAGGTGATCGATCTGCTCTTTCATGACCTCGACAGGTGTTGGACGGTCGCTCGGCGGTTCCTGCAGCCGGAGAGGATCCGCCGATGGCTGTCCTGTTCTGTCGGCGGGGTCGCTGCCGCCGGGCGGGCGGATCCGAGACGGGCGTTCGTCCGGCCGGGGCCGGCCGGGACGGCTCTCATCTGTTGGTGATGAGGCGTTGGTTGAAGGGGGCATAGGCGTAGGCCCAGATCTGGGATGTTCCGGGGACGACGGTGAGGTGGAAGAAGCCGTTTTCGGCCACGGAGGCGCTCACGAGTTCCCATGTGCCGTTGCGATACCGGTACATGGGCGTGGACTGCGATGGGCGGTCGTACCCGGCCCGGATCATGGGGACGCTGTCGGCGCCGACGGCGGCTTCATCGATGTCCCTGCCGTCGGGAGCATCGATGACCGTCCAGGCGACGCCGTCCCAGTGACTCAGGTGGTGCTGCGAGGAGAGCCAGATGTCGTCGGGAGCGATCGCGGTGATCTGACGGGCCTGTTCGGCGAGCTCCGGTTTCGGCAGTTCGTGCCAGCTCGTGCCGTCCCAGCGAAGGATCAGGTTGCCGGCTGCGAGGCCGTAGGCCTCGCTCGCGCTGGCGGCGGAGACGTCCCAGATCCCGGATGCCGTCGGCACGGCCGTCCAGTCCGACCCGCTCCAGCGGTGCAGCTCACCGTTGATCGTCACCCAGGTTCCGGCGGCGTTCACATCGACGATCTTGACCCCGCTCGCCCCCGCGGGAAGCTCGACCTGCTCGATGGCCGAGCCGGAGAACCTGCCCAGGTAAGCCCCGTCGCGGTCGGCGCCCCTGACCCACACCTGGCCGTCGAACGCGCCGACCTCGTTGATTCCACCC
>JBDSTJ010000432.1:0-3594 GCA_039928335.1 Streptosporangiaceae bacterium
TGACGGGCTCGGTCGGCCGTTCGGGCTCCGACCCGGTCGACGGGGTCGACCGGGTCTCGCCCTGGGCGGTCGAGTTGTCCGCGGTGCTGCTGCACGCCCCCGCGAACAGGGCGGACGCGGCGATCAACGAAGCTGCGGTGAGGGTTTTCACGTTCCACAGAATAGGACGCCGGGGACCGGACGCGACCCTGATCCTTATGCTGGGTTCAGTGCGGGCCGTGAAGGGGGAGTTGTGGACGTCGAGCGGATCAGGGGCGAGACCCCGGGATGTCGGCACCACAGGATCCACCTGAACGCGGCGGGCTCGGCCCTGCCGGCCCGGCCCGTCCTCGACGTGCTGCTCGACCAGGTGCGGCTCGAAGCCGAACTCGGCGGTTACGAGGCCGCCGACACCGTCGGCGACCGGCTCGCCGGGACCTACGACTCGCTGGCCCGGCTGATCGGCGCACGACCCGACGAGATCGCCTTCCTGGAGAGTGCCACCCGGGCCTGGGACATGGCGTTCTTCTCGGTGCCGTTCGCGCGGGGCGACCGGATCCTGACCACGACCACCGAGTACGCCAGCAACGCCCTCGCCTTCCTCCAGGCCGCCCGGCGGCACGGAGTGCGCATCGAGGTCGTCCCGGACGACGCCCACGGCCAGATCTCGCTCGAGGCCCTCAAAACCGAGCTGGACCGGGGCGGCGTGCGGCTGGTCGCGATCAACCATGTGCCGACCCATGACGGCCTGATCAACCCCGCGGCCGAGGTCGGCGTGTTGACCAGGGCGGCCGGGGCCCTGTACCTGCTGGACGCCTGCCAGTCGGTCGGGCAGCTGCCCGTCGACGTCGAGGAGATCGGCTGCGACCTGCTGTCGGCGACCGGGCGCAAGTTCCTGCGCGGCCCGCGCGGCACCGGCTTCCTCTACGTCCGGCGGTCCGCGCTGCCCCGGCTCGAACCGACCCCGATCGACCTCCGGGCCGCGGACCTGACCGGTCCGAAGTCCTACGAGCTGCGTCCCGACGCCCGGCGGTTCGAGTGCTGGGAGCGCTTCGTCGCCGGCCAGCTGGGCCTCGGCGCTGCCGCCGACTACGCTCTCGACCTCGGCATGGACCCGATCGCCGCCCGGATCCAGCACCTGGCCGGGCTGCTACGCGACGGCCTCGCCCAGCTGCCGCAGGTGACCGTGCGGGACCGTGGCCTGCACCGGAGCGGGATCGTCACGTTCACCCACGCCTCACTCACGGCCCAGGAGCTCGTGCCCCGGCTGGCCGACCGGGATCTCGTCGTGCGCGCCTCCGAGCAGACCTTCCGGTTCGACGAGGGCGTCGCGCCCGAGCCGCGCGTTCGCGCCTCACTGCACTACTACAACACCGAGGAGGAGGTCGACCGGGCGGTCGCCGCTATAGCGGCCGTGCGTTGAGCGCCTTCATGATCAACGGCCAGGCCGTGTGGTACTCCCGGACCCAGTACTTCCACTGGTGCAGTCCGTCGCCGTACAGGTGCACGGTCGCCGGGATGTTCAGCTGCTCAAGCCGTCGGGTGAAGGACCGGTCGGTGACGCCGACCATCTTCTCGCTGATGCTGCCGGAGGCGTAGAGCGCGACGGCCTGGACCGCACTCCCATGAGCGATCTTCAGCGCCTCGGCCCACGGCGGGTCGAGCGGACCGAACAGGCCGGTGGTGCCCGAGGAGATGTACAGGCCGGTGCCGCGCAGGTTCTCGGCCAGCACGTAGGGGTCGTGCGCCTCCCAGTTCTTCCGGTCCCAGACGGGATTGCCCCATTTGAGCGTCGGGTCCCTGGTCGGGTCGGCGGCCAGCTCCAGCAGGACCAGCGCGGCGGGGATGCCGGGCATCGTCGGATGCAGGACGCCGCTGAAGGAAGCCACATACCTGAACAGGCCGGGCCGGCGGGCCGCGTAGGTCACCGCGCCCTCGGCCCCGGAGGAGATGCCCATCGCCGCGCGGACGCCGCTGCCGTGGAAGTTCCGCTCGATGAGCTGCGGCAGTTCCTCGGTGTGGAAGGTCTCCCAGTTGGGACCGCCGAATTTCCCCCGGTTGTACCAGTTGACGAACGCGCCGCCCTTGCCCGAGTCGGGCATCACCACGATGACGTCGTTCCGGGCGGCGTAGTCCTTGATGTCGGTCTCCTCGGACCACTTCGTATAGGTGTCCGGGCCGCCCGAGTAGACGTACAGGACCGGCCAGGTCCGGGTCGCGTGCCTGGTCCAGCCCTTGGGCGTGTAGATCCGCGCCTGGGGATCCTGGGTGACCACGGCCGGGGTGTCGATCGTGATGTCGACCGTGGTCGGATCCCACCGCTGCTCCTGGGTGATGCGCGCACCGCTGTCCGCGGTCTTCGGCGGGCCTGCCCACGCCGGCGGTGCGCTCACGACTGCGGCTCCGAGTACGACCGAAGCGACAATGCCCTTGATTGTCCTGCCCATGTCACCACAATTCTCACGCCCCCCGTGCCCCCGGGGGTGAAGGGCAACATACTCAACAGCACCGCACCAAGGGAAGGTCCGCCCGCTTGGCTGTTTCGGTGAAGCCGAGGAACTGGGCCGGGGCGGGCTGGCCGGTCGAGGCCAGCCCGACCGACTCACCCGGTTCTCAGCCTTTGGAACAGCCGGTCCGCCTGAGGTTGCCGGAGCTGCAGCCGGTGGGGATCCGCCGGGTAGGCCGTCCAGGGAACGGTGAGGAAGGTCGTCGTGCTCTGGTCGTCCAGGCTGCGGGCGATCCGGAGCAGGCTCGACACCTCCAGCCCCCCGTCGATCCTGATCCTCCGGCCGGCGGCGAGCGCGAACCGGGCCATCCGGACGGGGTCGCCGAGCACAAGGCGCGCCTTGTCCGCGAGGGCGGCCATGAGCTGGTGCTGGCGTCTGATCCGGCCGAGGTCCGAGCCGTTGCCGGCCCGGGTCCGGACGAAGGCCAGCGCCTGTTCGCCGTCGACCGTCTGTTTCCCGCGCGGAAGGTCCAGCCGGGCCCGCGGGTCCCGGAGGGCCTCGGGCAGCGTGATCTCGACTCCGCCCAGGGCGTCGACCATGCCTTGGAACCCGCTGAAGTCCACCTCGATGGAGTGGTCGACCCGCACCTTCGTCAGCTGCTCGATCATCTTCCGGCTGCAGGCGGCCCCGCCCTCGGTGTAGGCGGAGTTGAGGCTGCCGAGGTGCGCGGCCCGCTTCCCGCACTGCGGGATCCTGACCACCGTGTCCCGGCGGAAACTCAGCACACTGATCTCCTGCCGGCCCTTCGGCAGGTGCACGAGAAGCGTCGTGTCGGACCGCGCGGCCCCGCCGGTGTCCCTGCCGTACTTCGCGTTGGCCCCCGCCCTGCTGTCCGAACCGAGCACCAGGATGTTCATCGCGTCGTGGTTCAGAGCGGGCCCGGCGTCGCCATTGTTGAGGGGCGAGGTCGAGCTTCGGATCTGCTGGTGGGCCAGGACCGTCGGCACCACGACCGCCGCGGCCGTCACCACCGAGGCCAGCCCCAGCAGCACCCATCGGCGCTGCCCGGCGAGCCGCCGCCGCGGCGGGGTGTCCAGCAGCCGGTTGCGCTGCCGGGTCAGGCTCGCGGTCGGCTCGTGCTCGAGTTCCCGGCCGAGGTCGCGGAGTG
>JBDSTJ010000433.1:0-6191 GCA_039928335.1 Streptosporangiaceae bacterium
GGCCGGTCCGGCGACCAGCTCAGCGCCAAGGTGCTGGTCCGGCGGCTGTCGGAGTTCATGCCGCTCAACGGGATGCCCGCCCCGGTCGCGACCAACCCGATCGAGCGGGGCCTGGGTGACCTCTGGCTCCGCACCACCGCCGGGATGCCCGAGCAGGCGCGGCCCCAGTTCCGGCGGGCCGTGGAGAAAATGGTGGACAGCTGGCTGTGGGAGCTGTCCAACCAGCGGCTCAACCGGATCCCCGACCCGGTCGACTACGTCGAGATGCGGCGCAGGACCTTCGGGTCGGACCTGACCATGAGCCTGAGCCGGCTCACCCACGCCAAGGACATCCCCGCCGAGGTCTTCGACACCCGGACGATGCGGGCAATCGAGAACTCGGCCGCCGACTGGGCCTGCCTGCTCAACGACCTCTTCTCCTATCAGAAGGAGATCGAGTTCGAAGGCGAGGTGCACAACTGCGTGCTCGTCGTCGAGAACTTCCTCAACTCCACCCGCAGCGAGGCCGTCGCCGTCGTCAACGCGCTGATGGAGGCCCGGCTCGACCAGTTCGAGCATGTCGTCGCGACCGAACTACCGGTGATGTTCGAGAAGTACGACCTGCCCGATCGGGCCAGGCGGGCCCTGTACACCTATGTCGAGGAGCTTCGCGACTGGATGGTCGCGATCCTCAACTGGCACCGCAAGACCCGCAGGTACGGCGAGGCCGATCTCCGGCCGACCGTGGCCCCCGCGTTCGCCCTGCCGTCCGGCGTGGGCACCTCCTTCGCCCGGCTCATTCCGGGCGGACTGCTTGAGGCGGCACAACGATGACCACCCTCAACGAAACGACCCGGTCGGCCCATGACCTGCTGGCCTGGAGTCGTGGCCTCGTCGACCCCGCGACCAGTGAGGCGATCAGCAACCTGCCCGACCCGGTCCGGCACATCGCGGGCTACCACTTCGGCTGGTGGGACGAGAACGGCCGGCCCACCGGCGGTGGCGGCAAAGCGCTGCGGCCCGCGCTGGCCCTGCTGGCCTGCGAAGCCGTCGGCGGCAGCGCCGACCAGGCAGTGCCGGCCGCGGTGGCGGTCGAACTGGTCCACAACTTCTCGCTGCTGCACGATGACGTGATGGACGGCGACGCCACCCGGCGGCACCGCGCCACCGCCTGGGCGGTCTTCGGCGTCAACCCGGCGATCCTCGTCGGCGACGTGCTGCTGACCCTCGCCGTTGAAGTGCTGGCCGTCGCGGGTGGACCGACCCGGCTGCTCAGCGCCGCCGTCCTGGACCTCCTCGACGGGCAGAACTCCGACATGGCCTTCGAAGGACGGCTCGACGTCACCCTGCCCGAATGCCTGACCATGGCCGCCGCCAAGACCGGGGCCCTACTCCGCAGCGCCTGCGCGCTCGGAGCGGCCACCGGCGGTGGTTCCCCCGCCCAGGTCGCCCGGCTCGGCAACTTCGGCTCCCACCTCGGCCTGGCCTTCCAGCTCGTCGACGACCTGCTGGGCATCTGGGGTGACCCCGAAGTGACCGGCAAACCAGTGCACTCCGACCTCCTCAACCGCAAGAAGTCCCTGCCCGTGGTCTACGCCCTCACCTCAGGCACCCCTGCCGGCCACGAACTCCTCGGCCTGTATGAGTCCGAGGACCTCCTCGACCCCCGGCACGCCGCAGCCCTCGTCGACCAGGCCGGCGGCCGCACCTGGGCCCAGGATCACGCCGCCGAACTCCTCGACCAGGCTCTCGCCGAACTCCACGCCGCCGAACCGCACAAACGGGCCACCGAGGAACTCACTGCCCTGGCGCACCTGGTCACCCACCGAAAGCACTGAGTGCCGCTGTCGGTCACCACGACCGCTGGGGCCGCCAGCCGGGAGTGCGCGGCTCGGCCCCACCTTGCACCGCGGCCTCGGAACCCTCTGCGGTTCCGGGGCCTTGCCTTCGCCGGACTGTCAGTGGGCGGGACTACGTTGGGTCAGGAGTCCTGCGACTGGGCGGGCTCAGCAGAACGGCGGACGACATGGCTCTGAACTGGAAACTCGTCATCGACTGCGCGGATCCGCATGCGCAGTCCGCGTTCTGGGCGCAGGCCCTCGGCTACGAGGTCGAGGACAACAGCGCCCTCATCGAGCAGCTCCTCAGCAGCGGACGGGTGCCCGAGGAGCTCACCACCACCTTCGAGGGCCGGCTGGCCTTCCGGGATCTCTGCGCGGTCCGTCACCCCGACGACCCGGTCGACCCCGTCAGCGGCACCGGCCTGGGCCGGCGCCTCCTCTTCCAGGCCGTCCCCGAGAAGAAGCAGGTCAAGAACCGCCTCCACCTCGACCTGCACACCGCGCCGGGCCACCGCGACGCAGAAGTCGGCCGCCTCACCGCACTCGGCGCGACGACCCTGGCCGTCGTCAAGGAGCCCGGCACCGATCACGTCACCATGGCCGACCCCGAAGGCAACGAGTTCGACGTCCAGTGACACCGCCACCCCCGCCGCCGGCCACCGCAGCTGACATATGCGCCGGGCACACCCCGGACAGGCCCGAGGTGCGGTTACACGGGGGTGACGTAGGCACCGGAGATGCCGCCGTCAACGAGGAACTGGGCGGCGGTGATGAAGCTGGAGTCGTCGCTGGCCAGGAAGGCCACGGCGGCGGCGATCTCTTCGGGTTCGGCGAACCGGCCGATGGGAATGTGCACCAGGCGGCGGGCGGCGCGTTCGGGGTCCTTGGCGAACAGTTCCTGCAGGAGCGGGGTGTTGACGGGGCCGGGGCACAGGGCGTTGACCCGGATGCCCTCGCGGGCGAACTGGACGCCGAGCTCGCGGGACATCGCCAGGACGCCTCCCTTGGAGGCGGTGTAGGAGATCTGCGAGGTGGCCGCGCCCATCACCGCGACGAACGAGGCGGTGTTGATGATCGAGCCCTTGCCCTGGGCGCGCATGTACGGCAGAACGTACCTGCAGCACAGGTACACGCTGGTGAGGTTGACCTCCTGGACGCGCTTCCAGGCGTCCAGGCCGGTGGTCAGGATCGAGTCGTCATCCGGCGGCGAGATGCCCGCGTTGTTGAACGCGACGTCGACGCTGCCGAACCTGTCGAAGGCCTGCTTGAACAGCGCCTCGACGTCGGCCTCGCTGGTGACGTCGGTGCGGACGAACACGCCGCCGACCTCCTCGGCGGCTCGGCCTCCGGCGGCCTCGTCCAGGTCGGCGAGCACGACCCTGGCCCCTTCGGCGGCGAACCTGCGGGCGGTCGCCAGGCCGATCCCGCCAGCCCCGCCGGTGATCACTGCGACCCGGTCCTGCAAACGCTGCATGTGTCGATCCCTATCCCTGGAGCTGGCGGCCGGTGCGGCTATTCGTGGGAGATGAAGACGTTCTTGGTGTCGGTGAAGGCGTGGAGTGCGTCAGGGCCCAGCTCCCGGCCCAGGCCGGACTGCTTGAACCCGCCGAACGGGGTCGTGTGGCGGACCGAGGAGTTGGAGTTGACCGACAGGTTGCCCGCTTCGACGGCTCGCGCCATCCGCAGGCCGCGGCCCAGGTCGCGGGTCCAGATCGAGCCGGACAGGCCGTACGTCGTGTCGTTGGCGAGCGAGATCGCCTCGGCCTCGTCGGTGAACGGGACCACGGTCACGACCGGTCCGAAGATCTCGTCGGTCCAGGCGGGGCCCGAAGGCGGCCCGGTGAGGATCGTCGGCGGGAACCAGAACCCGGGCCCGCCCGGTGCCGAACCCTGGAACGCCACGTCCGAGCCGGTGTAGGAGGCGACCCTGGTCCGCTGCGCGGCGCTGATCAGCGGGCCCATCTCAGTCCGGCTGTCCAGCGGGTCGCCGACCACGACGGCCCCGGTGGCGGTGGTGAACAGCGCCATGAACTCCTCATAGGCGCTCTGCTCGACGAGCAGCCGGGACCGGGCGCAGCAGTCCTGCCCGGCGTTGTCGAAGACCGCGCCGGCGGCCCGCGACGCGGCCTCGGCGAGTGCGGCGTCGGCGAAGACGATGTTGGAGCTCTTGCCGCCCAGCTCCAGGGTCAGCCGCTTCACGTCGCTCGCGCAGGCGGCCATGATCTCCTTGCCGACCCGGGTGGATCCGGTGAACACGATCTTTCGCACGTCCGGGTGCACGACCAGGCGCCGGCCGGCGACCGTTCCCTCCCCCGGCAGTACCTGGAGCACGTGCTCGGGCAGCCCGGCCTCGAGGGCGAGTTCCCCGATCCGGATCGCGGTCAGCGGGGTCAGCTCGGACGGCTTGGCGATGACGGTGTTGCCGGCCGCCAGCGCCGGTGCGACACCCCAGCCGAGGATGGGCATCGGGAAGTTCCACGGCACGATGACCCCGACGACGCCGAGCGGTTCCTGGAAGGTGACGTTGATACCGCCGCTGACCGGAATCTGACGCCCGAAGAGCCGCTCCGGACCGCCCGAGTAGTACTCGAACACGTCCCGGATGTTCCCGGCCTCCCACCGTGCCTGCCCGATCGGGTGCCCGGCGTTGGCGACCTCCAGCCGGGCCAGTTCCTCCCGGTGGTCGTCGAGCACCACCGCCAACCGCCGCAGCAGCCTGGCCCGGTCGCCCGGCGCGACGTTCCGCCACTGCGTGAACGCCGCCTGCGCCCGCGCCACCGCCAGGTCGACCTCGTCGGCCGAGGCCATCACCACCTCCACGACGACCTCTTCGGTCGCCGGATTGATCACTTGCAAGACCGCATCCTCACTCACTAGACGTGTTCGACCGCTGGGGTCGTCTCCTCGAACCACCCAGCCCGTCGCGACCGGCGGCCGGGGGCTTCGGTCCGGCAGCGCAGCTAGAGGCGTTCGAAACCGCGGATGAGTTCCCAGTCGGTGATGGCGCTGTCGTAGGCGGCCAGTTCGACCTTGGCGGCGTTGGCGTAGTGGGCGACCACTTCGTGGCCGAAGGTGTCGGTGCAGACATCGGAGCGCTCCCAGTCGGCGAGGGCGTCGCGGAGGGTGGGGCGGACCTGTTCGGCGCCGCAGGAGTAGGCGTTGCCGGTGAGGGCCTCTTCGAGGGGGAGTTCGCGTTGGATGCCGTGCAGGCCGGCCGCGATCATCGCGGCGAGGGCGAGGTGCGGGTTGACGTCGCCGCCGGGGACCCGGTTCTCGATCCGGAGTGAGGGGCCGTGCCCGACGAGGCGCATCGCGCAGGTGCGGTTGTCGACGCCCCAGCGCAGGGCGGTCGGGGCGAACGAGCCGGGCTGGAAACGCTTGTAGGAGTTGATGTTGGGGGCGTACAGCAGCGTGAACTCGCGGAGCAGGGCGAGCTGCCCGGCGATGAAGTGCTCGCCCATCGGCGACAGGCCGTGCGGTCCGTCGCCGGCGAGGACCATGTCGCCGGCGAAGGACCGGAGCGAGAGGTGGATGTGGCAGGAGTTGCCCTCGCGCTCGTTGGGCTTGGCCATGAAGGTCAACGACCGCCCCTGCTGAGCCGCGATCTCCTTGGCTCCGGTCTTGTAGAGCACGTGGTTGTCGGCGGTCTCCAGGGCCCGCGCGTAGCGGAAGGCGATCTCGTGCTGGCCGGGGTTGCACTCGCCCTTGACCGACTCGACGTACAGCCCCGCGCCTTCCATGCCGAGCCGGATCGCCCGCAGCAGCGGCTCGACCCGGGACGCGCCGAGCAGCGAGTAGTCGACGTTGTACTGGTTGGCCGGGGTGAGGTCGCGGTAGCCGGCCGACCAGGCCTCCTCGTAGGTCTCGTTGAACACGACGAACTCGAGTTCGGTTCCGGTGAAGGCCTCGAGCCCGAGGTCGGCGAGCCGGCCCAGCTGCCGCAGCAGGATCTGCCGGGGCGAGGCGACCACGTCGGTCCCGTCGTGCCAGACGAGGTCGGCGAAGACCAGCGCGGTGTTGTCGTGCCAGGGCAGCCGGCGCAGGGTGCTCAGGTCGGGCCGGAGCACGAAGTCGCCGTAGCCGGTCGACCAGGACGACATCGCGTAACCGTCAACGGTGTTCATCTCGACGTCGACGGCGAGCAGGTAGTTGCAGCCCTCGGCGCCGTGCTCGACGACCTCCTCGAGGAAGAACCGGGCGGACAGCCGCTTGCCCTGGAGCCGTCCCTGCATGTCGGTGAAGCCGACGATGACGGAGTCGATCTGGCCGGAGGCCGCTTCCACGTCGAGTTGTTCGAGGGTCAGCATGCGACTCCTAGCACCAGAGGGCTTTAATGGATTGATTTACTACCATTGACGTTGGCCGTGTCAA
>JBDSTJ010000434.1:0-3054 GCA_039928335.1 Streptosporangiaceae bacterium
CGAAGAGGAACCCGTCCTCCATCTCCACGATCGTCTGCCGGACCGCACCGGTCTCGAACGTCTCCGAGGCGCTGCGGGCGAGGGCCTGGAAGCCCGAGGCCACCGCGGCCAGGTGCTCGGCATCATCGGTCTGCAGGCCGCGCGAGGAGGAGATCCGCAGGCCGTCTGCCGACAGGACCACCGCGTGGCGCGCCGCCACGACCCGGTCAAGCAGGCCGTCGAGCAGCCAGTCCAGTTCGTGAACGGTCATTGTTCGCTCCCCTGCTCAGGCTCGTTCTGCTCGGCGGCCGCCAGCAGCCGGCCGCGCTGCCAGCCCCGCTGCATCGCCGACATCAGGCTTCGGGCCTGTTCGGGATCCGCGGCGGGACCGTCGTCGAGTCTCTTGACTTCCCTGCCTCGCAACTGCGGCGCCAGGCTGCCCGACCGTCTGCGCTGCGGGAGCTCCCCCGCGGCCGGTGCCTCCACCGGGACCCGCAGCGGGGTCCGCCGTGGCCGCTCGACCGGCCGAGGCGGCGCGGGCCGCTCCTCGACCGGTGACACCAGCGCGGACGGCACCAGAACGACCGCGCACGTGCCCCCGTACGGTGAGGGCCGCAGCATCACCTTGATCTTGTTGCGCCGGGCCAGCCGCGCCACCACGAACAAACCGAGCCGGGCGCTGTCGAACAGGTCGAAGTCCGGGGCCTCCGCCAACCGCTGGTTGATCGTCGCGAGGACCTCTTTGCTCAGCCCCAAGCCCCGGTCCTCGACCTCGATGACCAGGCCGTGCGCGACGAGCTCGGCGGTGACGTTCACCGGCAGACCGGGCGGAGAGAACATCGTCGCGTTCTCCAGCAGCTCCGCCAGCAGGTGCACCACGTCCGCGACGGCAGTGCCGCTGATCGCCACGGCGGGCATCGGCAGCACCTTGACCCGTGGGTAGTCCTCCACCTCGGCGACGGCCGCCCGGACCGTGTCGACCACCGGCACCGGCGTGCGCCAGACGCGTCCGGCGGTGCGCCCGGCCAGGATCACCAGGCCCTCGGCATGGCGGCGCATCCGAGTGGCGAGGTGGTCGATCTGGAACAGGTCCTCGAGCTCGTCGGGGCCGGTGGCCTTGCGCTCCATGCCGTCCAGCAGCCGCAGCAACCGCTGCAGCAGGACCTGGTTGCGCCGGGCCAGGTTGACGAAGACCTCGTTGAGCCCGCGCCGGGCCTCCGCCTCGCTGACGGCTGAGGCGATGACGGCCGCACGGGTCGCCGCGAAGGAGTCGTACACCTGCTGGACCTCCCGGACGTGGAAGTGCAGGGCGGGGCTGCCCGAGGCCGGGTCGATCTCCTCACCACGCCGGGCCAGGTCCGCGATCACCGGCAACCGTTCCTGGGCGAAGGTGTCCAGGGCCCGGACCATGACCCGGTTCTCCCGCACCAGCCTGCGGCCCGTCCGGACGCCGATGATCGTCGCAGCGAGGATCGCGAGCAGGCCGAGACCGCCGGCGAGGCCGAGCCGGATCAACACCCAGGTCGCGTGCTCGGCCGCCCGGTGCGAGATCGCCACGCGGGTCCGGTCCTCCAGGCCGATCAGCTGATTGAGCACGTTCTCGGACGCGGTGTGCCAGGCACCCGAGTCGAACGGCGGGGCCATCCGCGCGCCGGTCACCCGGGTGAGCCGGTCCTCGTAGTCCTCGAAACCCTTGAACTCCCCGCCGCCGAGCAGCCACTCGAGCCGCTCCCGGTCCTCCCTCGGCAGGGCGCGGGCCAGCTCGGCGAACCGGGACCGGTGCGCGCCGACGCTGCGCACGAACTCGGCGTGCTGGTCGGGGGTGAGACGGCCCAGCGCGAGCGCGCCGGTGAGCAGCGCGTCCTCCCTCGAGATGGTCTCCCTGGCGCGTTGGAGGGCGATGAGCGTACGGGTGTCCTGCGCGATGCTCGGGTCGGTCGAGTACGCGGTGTCATAGATCGCGCCGGCGTTCTCGATCAGGTCGGACAGCCGGGACAGGGCCGCGTCCTGGCTGATCCGCTTGTCGTTGACCAGCTGGCGGGTCTGGTCGAGTTCGGGTAGCCGCCCGGCCAGGTCCCGCATCCGGGTCCGGGTCCGGGCGGTCGCCGCGTCCTGCAGATCGCCGCTTTCACTGGCCCGCACGAAGCCGGCCCGCGCCCGGTCGGTCCTGGCCCGCTGGGCGTCGAAGCCCACCCTGCCCAGAGTCGAGTCGCCGCTCAGGAACGCCAGCGACATCCGGCGTTCGTGCTGGAGCTCGCCGATGAGCGTCTCGGTCGGCCTGACCACGGTCCGGTCGAAACTCTCGGCCTGGAGCAGCCGCAGGCTGTCGCCGACGGTCACGGTCGCGGCGAACGCCCACAGCGCGACCAGTGCCAGCAGCGGGACCGCCAGCACCGCCACGATCATTCTCCGGATGGACCGGGTTCTTCGAACCCGGCCGCGCCCCTCCGGGAGCACTCGCATATTAGTTCGCCCCATGTGTGACTTAGTTCACAAAAGTGACGGGAGCTTATCGTGATTAGAGATGAGAGATGGGGTTCTGCCAGGCAACGATTGGCGCACATTACGGCAGGATGAAAGCCATGTTGCTCCGGATCTTCACCGAACCCCAAGAGGGCGCCTCCTACGACACCCTGCTCAAGGTCGCCCAAGCGACCGAAGAGCTCGGCTTCGACGCGTTCTTCCGGTCCGATCACTACCTCGCGATCATGGGGGGCGACGGGCTTCCCGGACCCACCGATGCCTGGCTGACCCTGGCCGGTCTGGCCAGGGAGACCAGCCGGATCAGGCTCGGCACCCTGGTGACACCGGCGACGTTCCGCCTCCCCGGCCCGCTCGCGATCAGCGTGGCCCAGGTTGACGCGATGAGCGGCGGCCGGGTCGAGCTCGGCTTCGGCGCCGGCTGGTACGACCGGGAGCACGCCGCCTACGGCATCCCCTATCCGGGAATCGGGGAGCGGTTCGAGCGGTTCGAGGAGCAGGTCGAGATCGTGAAGGGCCTGTGGAGCTCCTCCGGGCCCTACAGCTTCAAGGGTGAGCACTACCAGGTCGCCGACTCCCCCGGGCTCCCCAAGC
>JBDSTJ010000435.1:0-14524 GCA_039928335.1 Streptosporangiaceae bacterium
CCATCGGCCGGCCGATCGCCAACACCGAGGTGCGCGTCGTCGACGGCAGGGGCCGTGCGGTGCCGGTCGGTGTCCCAGGCGAACTGTGGATCGGCGGCGACGGGGTCGCGCAGGGCTACCTGGGGCAGCCGGAGCTGACCACGGAACGGTTCGTGACGGCCGCCCCCGACAGCGGCCGGTTCTACCGGACGGGGGACCGGGCCCGCTGGCGCCCGGACGGCAGCCTGGAGTTCCTGGGCCGGGTCGACCGGCAGGTGAAGATCCTCGGCCACCGGGTGGAGCCCGACGAGGTCGAGAGCGTCCTGTCACGCCATCGCGGGCTCGACGGCGTCGCGGTCGTCGCGGCGCAGGGACCGAACGGCACCGAACTGGTGGCCTATGTCGCGCCGTCCGCGGCGATGTCCGACACCTCGGTCCAGGACGCTCACGTACGCCGCTGGGGCGAGGTCTGGGAGAGCGCCTACACCGAGGACGCCGAGGGTTCGGAGTTCGCCGGCTGGCTCAGCAGCCACACCGGGGAGCCCATCCCGGTGGCGGAGATGCGTGAATGGCTGGACCACACCGTGGACCGGATCCGGGCGCTGAATCCCCGCGCGGTGGCCGACGTCGGCGTCGGCGTCGGGCTGGTGCTGCGGTCCCTCGCCGACCAGGTCGAGGAGTACCACGGGGTCGACCTGTCGGCGGCGGCCCTGTCGGCGGCGGCCGCCTGTCTCGGCCGGCCCCTGCCCGCGCACGTCCGGTTGGCGCAGGCGGGACCGGAGTACCTGGCCGGCCTCGCACCGGGGAGCCTCGACACGGTAGTGATCAACTCGGTGGCCCAGTACTTCCCCGGCACGGACTACCTGCGTACGGTCCTGGTCGACGCGGTGCGGGCCGTGCACCCGGGTGGAGCCGTCTTCGTCGGGGACGTCCGCTCGGTGGCGATGTTGCCTGACTTCCACACGTCCGTGCAGTTGGCCAGGGCGTCCCCGCTTCTGACGGTGGACGAGGTGCGGTCGGCGATCGCCCGGCAGCTCCGTGAGGAACGGGAACTGTGCCTGTCCCCGGAGTTCTTCCACCGGCTGGCCGCGGAGACCGGCGGGATCCGCGAGGTGCGGGTCGAGCTGAAGCGGGGTTCGGCCGACAACGAGCTGTCCCTGTTCCGCTACGACGTGACGCTGATGATCGGCGATCAGCCGGAGCCGGTCGAGCCGGTGGAGCGGGTCGCCTGGTGCGGTCTGGACGGGCTGCGGCAGCGCCTGGCCGCCTGCACCGGCGGCCTGACCGTGACCGGGATCCCCAACCGGAGGCTGGATCGGGTCGCCGCGCAGGTGCGGGTCCTCGCGGACGCCGAGGACACGGCCACGGTCTGGGAGCTCGAACGCCGGATGTGGGACCTGGGCGATCCCGTCGGCGCCCAGCCGGAGGATCTGGCTGACCTGGCCGCCGAACTGGGCCGGGTGGTCCGGCTGCGGGTCGTGCCGAGTGGCCGGCTGGACACCTTCGACGCGGTCTTCCTTCCGCCCGCCGATGACACGGAGGAGCAGGAATGAGCTCGAACCTGCGGCTTGCCAACGATCCGCTCACGTCGTCCTGGGCGGCGGGTCTGAGGTCGTCACTGCGGGCCTTCGCCCGCGTCCACCTCCCCGATGCGATGGTCCCGGCGCATTTCGTCGTGCTGCCGGACCTGCCCAAGCTCCCGAACGGCAAGGTCGACCGCAGCGCCCTGCCGCCCCTGGCGGCCGAGGAGGACGAGGAGACCGCCTTCGTCGCACCGCGGACGGCGGTGGAGGCGCAGGTGGCGAAGATCTGGCAGGACCTGCTCGGCCTGCCGAAGGTGGGGGTGGAGACCAGCTTCTTCGACCTGGGCGGCGACTCCCTGTCGGTGCTCCAGATGACCGCCCAGGTCCGGGAGGTCTTCGAGGTGCGGCTCGACCTCCGCCGCCTGTTCGAGGACCCGTCGGTGGCGCGGGTGGCCCGGTTGATCAGCTCCGAGGCCGACCCGGTGGTGACCGGCGCGGGTAATCCGCGCGGAGTCAGCAGCGAGGAGATGCTGACCGACGCCGTCCTTCCGCCCGACATCGTTCCCGAGGACGGCGCGCCCGGCCCGAGCGCCGGACCGTACGGCACGGTGCTGCTGACCGGGGGCACCGGGTACACCGGCGCGTTCCTGCTGCGTGAGCTGCTGGACCGGTCGGCGGCCGTGGTCTGCGTGCTGGTCCGCGCGGACGGGCCGGAGCAGGCCGCCGAGCGGGTCCTGGCGAACCTGGCCGAGTATGGTCTGCTGCGCGGGGAGGACGAGCGCCGGGTCCGGGGGATCCCCGGGGACACCGGCCGCCCCTATCTGGGCCTGACCAGGGCCGCCTATGGTGAGCTCGCGGCCGACGCCGAGATGATCATCCATAACGCGGCCATCTCCAGCTGGATCGTCCCGTACGCCAAGATCAAGCCGGTCAACGTGTTCGGTGCCCTCGAAGTGCTGCGCCTCGCCTGCAAGAAGCGGGTGAAAGCCGTGCATTTCGTCTCCACGATCGGGGTGTACCCCGGGCACGAAGGGGCGCGCAGCTGGCCCGAGGACAGACTCACCGAACCCGACCACGTGGTCGGCGGCTACCGGCAGTCCAAATGGGTCGCCGACACCCTCATGCTCCAGGCCCGCGACCGCGGAGTACCCGCGCACGTCTACCGCCTCGGCGCCATCAGCGGCTCCCAGACCAGCGGTGCCTGCTCCTCCGACACCTTCATCAACCACCTGATCAAAGGCTGCGTCCAACTCGGCGCCTACCTCGACCACGACCTCCTGATCGACCTCGTCCCCGTCGACTACTGCGCCGCCGCGGTCGTCCACATCGCGCTCGGCGGAAGCGGCCAGGAGGCGGTCTTCAACCTGCCCGGTGCCCGCTCCACCGGCATGAACGAGATCTTCGAGCTGATCGTGGCGTACGGCTACCCGCTGCGCCGCCTGGACTACCGGACCTGGTACCGGGAGCTCACCGCGGCGGTCGAGCGGGGCGAGGACAACGAACTCGCCGTGTACCTCCCGCTCTTCGGCGCCGACGAACCCGCCGAGGAGGTCGGCTACGCCGGCAGCCGACCGGAGTTCGACACCGCCCACCTGCGCGGTGCGCTCGCCGGCTCCGCGATCGCCTGTCATCCGGTCGACCAGGAGCTGTTCGACCGCTACCTCGACTACTTCGTCTCGACGGGCTTCCTGCCCGCCCCTCCCCGCCCCTAGAACTCGTGGAGACCCCGCCGATGCCCGCCTCCGCCCTCCCCTCGTTCCCGATGCCGCGCACCCACCCGCTGAATCCGCCCCCGCGATACGCCGAACTCCAGGCCGAACAGCCGGTGTTCCGGGTGAGCACACCGCGCGGTGAACCCGTCTGGATGGTCACCCGGCACGAGGACGTGCGGGCGGTCCTCACCGATCTGCGGTTCAGCTCCGACCCGAAGACCCCCGGCTACCCGTCCTACATCTCCGGGGACACCCCGATCCCGCCCGGCTTCTTCCTCAACCAGGACCCGCCCGACCACACCCGGTTGCGCCGCCTGGTGACCCGGGAGTTCCTGATCGGCCAGATGGAGGCCCGGCGCCCCCGCATGCGGCGCATCCTCGACGATCTGCTCGAGGATCTGGTGCGGGCCGGGAACTCCGCCGACCTGGTGCGGCAGCTGGCCCTCCCGATGGCGGCCACCGTGATGTGCGAGCTGCTCGACGTACCGTTCGAGGACCACAGGATCTTCGTGACACTTACCGACACGATCCTGGACCGCAGCAGCACCCCCGAGCAGGCCGGAGCGGCCGCCACCGAGCTGATGGCCTACTTCGACCGGGTGGTGACCGCCCGGAAGCTGCGGCCGACCGACGACATTCTCGGCCGGCTCGTCGCCCAGGAGGAGGCGGGCAGCCTCGGCCACGACGAGTTCGTGGGCCTGGCCGCGCTGCTGCTGCTGTCCGGCTACGACACCATGGCCCAGATGATCGGCCTGGGCGTGGCCACCCTGCTGGCGCACCCCGACCAGCTCGACCAGCTCAAGAACGACCCCTCGCTGTTCCCGCAGGCGGTCGAGGAGCTGCTCCGGTACCTGTCGATCAACCACGCGGGGCTGCCGCGCGTCGCGACCGAGGACCTCACCGTCGGCGGCGTGCGGATCAGGGCGGGCGAGGGCCTGCTGGTGATGCTCAACACCGCGAACCGGGACGCCGCGGTCTTCGAGGCGCCCGATGTGTTCGACATCCACCGCAAGGACCCGCAGCAGCATGTCGCGTTCGGTCACGGCTTCCACAAGTGCATCGGCCTGACGCTCGCCCGGGTCGAACTGAGCACGGTCTTCGCGGGGCTCTTCGAGCGGCTCCCGGCGCTGAAACCGGCCCGGCCGCTGGAGGACCTCCCGTTCCGGCACGACATGGTGCTCTACGGAGTCCGTGAGCTTCCCGTCACCTGGTGACGTCGACCTCTACGAAGGGTTCATGATGTCGGTTGAGACTGTCTTTCTCCTCCCCGGCCAGGGCGGATACTCCCCGGGGGCGTTCGCCGGCGAGGCAGCGCCGGAGGTGGCCGAGGTCCTCGCGGTCGTCGACCGGGTCGCCGCCGAGTTCGGCCGTGACGGTGTCTCACGGCTGCTGACCGAACCCGACGCCCCCGGACCGGCGGAGCTGATGCGCTCGGATTCCTTCGCGTTGCAGCTCGCGGTCTTCGCCGCGGGTGTGTGCTGGTTCCGGCTGGCCGCCCGGGGCGCGACACCGGATGTCGTCGTCGGGCACAGCATGGGCGAGATCGCCGCGCTGACCGTGGCGGGCGCGTTCGACCTGGCCGACGGGGCCCGCCTGGTCTGCCACCGGTCCGAGGCCCTCCTCGCGCACTGCCCCGAGGACGGCGGCATGGTCGCGTTGGAGCTGGCAGAGCCACGGGCGGCGCACCTGGTGGGAGCCGTCGCGGAGCGGGGACTGGCGGTGGCCGTCGCCAACGCCCCCCGTCAGACGGTCGTCTCCGGGCCCGACGGCGCGGTCGCCACGGTCGCGTCCCTGGCCGAGACGCTGGGCGTGCGCGTCACCCGGTTGACCGCCCCGTTTCCGTTCCACAGCCCGATGCTCGCGCTCGCCGCCCACGCGTTCGCCCACGCCATCACCGGGATCCGGCAGCGACCGCCGCACCTGGGCGTGTACTCGCCCACCGCGGGCGGTCACGTCCGCGGTGACACCGACCTGAAGGCGCTGCTGGCCCGGCAGCTGACCACTGCCGTCCAGTTCCTGGCCGCCGTGCGTGAACTTCACGCCGCAGGTGCGGAGACCTTCGTCGAGTGCGGAGACGCGGGCCTGTCCGGACTCGTCCGGCGGAGCGTGCCCGCAGTCAGCACCAGCAAAAGCACCAGCGCACCGGCCGAGCCGGTCGTGATCGCCCCGGCCCCGGCCGGCGGGGTGCTCGAGGAACTGCGGGAGCTGTACGCGGTGTCGCTGGGCTACCCGGTGGAGGTGATCACCGCGGACGCCGACCTCGAGGCCGACCTGGGGATCGACTCGCTGAAACGGGCGGAGATGCTCGCGAAGGTGTCGGCGCACTTCGGCCTGGGGGAGTCGGCCCAGGACGGCCGCTTCATCGCCCAGCCCACGCTGGCGGCCCTGGCCGACCTCATCGCCGTCACACCCGCCGAAGCGCGCTGACCCACCACGACCACGGAGCCGACATGTCCTTTGACCGGATCGTCCTCGTCGCCGCGACGAGCAGGCCTTCGGGCGCCGAGGTGGCCGAAGGCCTCACCCTGGCCGGCGTCCGGGTCGTGACCCGGGACGTGCGCGACCTGGACGCGGTGCGCGCCACACTCATCGAGCTCGGCGCACGCCTGGCCGCCCTGGTGTCGGTGGTGGGGGACGAGGCGGACCTGGACGCCGCCCTCGAGGCGGGCGCCACGGCCATGGGGCTGCAGCACCCGCTCGCTCTCGTGCACGTCGCCGATCCCGCACTGGCCCCGGAAAAACTCACCCGGTCGGTCACGGTCGCCACCCCGCCCGGGATCCGGGTCAACGCGGTGGCCGCCAAGGATGCCACCGCCGAGACCGTCGCCCGGCTCGTCGCCTTCCTGATCTCCGAGGAGGGCGCGTCGCTCGACGGCCAGGTACTCCTCGTCACCGACCCCGGAAAGGAACCGCCCGATGACGCGGTCGTGGTGGTGGGCATGGGGCTCGCCGTGCCGGGGGCCAGCACGCCCGAGGAGTTCTGGGAGCTGCTGACCGGCGGTGAACCGGTCTTCGGCGAACCGGGCGACCGTCTGGACCTCGACGCCTTCTGGTCGGCAGACCCCGGCGCCGAGGACAGGACCTACTCCAGGGTGTCCGGTTTCATGACGGGATTCCGCCCCCATCCCCGGCTCCGGGACGAGATCGCCTCCGGTGCCTTCGACAGCGGCGAGTTCACCGCCCTGTGGCTTCGCCACTCGCTGCTGAGCGCCGTCGAGGGAGTCACGATCCGCCCGCAGGACCGCCGGCTGTTCGCGGTCGGCCTGACCCCCGATGGCAGCCACCACCTGGAGCAGAGCCTGGTCACCGCCGGAGTCCGCGCCATCCTCGCCGGCACGGGAACCGACGTCCCGGACTCGCTGGCCGAGCTGTACCCGTTGGCGGCCGAAGCCCCCGAGGACCTGCTGCCCTACCGGATCGCCCGCATGGCGGCCCATGACCTGCCCGAGGCCGCGGAGATCGTGGTCGTCGACACCGCCTGCTCGTCCTCGCTTTACTCCGTCGACCTCGGCGTCCGCGCGCTCCGGTCGGGCGAGACCGACGTGGCGCTGTGCGGCGGGGCCTTCGCCCTCGGCGCGCAGAACCTCGTGCTGTTCTCCAAGCTCCGCGGCCTGTCACGGTCCGGCCGGGTCCGGGCACTCGACCAGGCCGCCGACGGGGTCCTGTTCAGCGACAGCGCCGCCGTCCTGGTGCTGAAGACCCACGCCCGGGCGGTCGCCGACGGCGACCCGGTCCTGGGCTTCGTCGCCGGGTTCGGCGGGTCCTCCGACGGGCGGGGCAAAGCGATCTACGCTCCGAACGCCGCCGGGCAGCGGATCGCGCTCGAACGGGCCTGGGCCGCCGCGGACGTCGGGCCGTCCGACGTGGACTGGGTGGTCGCCCACGCCACGGGCACCCCGACCGGCGACCGCACGGAGATGACCGCGCTGACCCTCGGCGGTGGCCCGGACAAACGCTGGACACTCACCTCCAACAAGTCCCTGGTCGGCCACTCGGGCTGGGCCGCGGGCGCGGTGTCGGCGATTCACGCCCTGCTGGCCGTCCGGCACGGGGTCATCCCCGCCCAACGGCAGTTCAGCAGGCTCCCCGACGGTGTCGAGACCTCCATCCACGTCCCGGTCAGTGACCTCCCCTGGCCCGCCACCCCGGACCGGGTCCGCACCGTCGGGGTGTCCGCGATGGGCTTCGGCGGCACCAACAGCCACCTGATCCTCACCGACAGGGCCGGGCGGCGCGGTGCCGCGAAGACCCCGGCAGCCGACCCGATCGTGATCGTGGCCGCTGAGGCGCACCTGCCGGGAGACCCCGGCCGGGAGCGGATCGACCGGTGGCTCGACGGAGGCGCGGCGGACTGGCCGACGTCCTTCGGCGCGGACTACCCGCTGCCGTCGCCGCTGGAAGCACGACTCGCACCCTCGGCGATCGCGGCCATGGACCGCACCCAGCTGATGGCCCTGCGCTGTGCGGACCGGCTCGCGGGGGAGTGGACGAAGGATGAGAACCTCGCTGCACGCACCGCGGTGCTCGTCGGCCACACCGGGCCCACCCGGTCGGCGCTCGGCTACGACCTGCGCTGCTATCTCGGCGAACTGACGGCCAGGCTGACCGGCCCGGCCGGGCTCCCGCCGGAACTCCTCGGCGACGCGGTGCGCGCGATGTCCAGCCCCGTCAACGAGGACGCCTACCCGGGCCTGATGCCGAACGTGATCGCGGCCCGGGTGGTGCAGCGGCTGGACCTGCACGGACCCAACATGACCCTCGACGCCGGCCGTGACTCCGTCAACTCCGCCCTCGCCACCGCCATCCGGTACCTGCGCGACGGTGAGATCGACGCGGCCTTGGTCATCGGAGTCAACGCCACGACGGACCACGTGCGCGCCCCCCACGGCGAGGAGATCGCTGAAGCGTGCATCGGGTTCGTCCTCACCCGCGAGAGCCTCGCGAAGGCGCACAACCTGCCCAGCCTGGGCACAGTCGACCTGGCCCCGACGACCGCGGTCCCCACTCCGGCACCCCTGCGGGGACGCAACCATCGGGGGGCCGAAGGGGCCGTCTCCCTCCTCCGGGCCCTGCGCGCGGGACAGACCGTGCTCCAGCCGGTCGAGGACGCCCACACCCCCGCGCTCCTGGTGACACCCGAACCACCCGGCGACCAGGGTTTGCGGGGACATCTCACCAGGCACGCCCTGGTTCTGCGCCCTGTCGCGGCCCGAGCCGTCCGCCCGGTGACCGAAGCGATCCCCGCGGGCACCCTCATCCTCACCGACGACTCCCGGGCCCTGGCAGACCTGGAACTGCCCGTCGGCTGCCTGGTCGCCGTGCCGCACTCCGCACCGCGTGAGGACACCCTGCCGTTCCCCGTCGTCCACCTCGACGAGCCCGAACAGCTGGAACGGCACCTGGCCGGACGCCACTTCGGACAGGTCCGGGTCATCGCCGGCGCCCAGCGGCCCGGGACCCACGTGTCGCAGAGCCTCCTCGACCTGCATGACCTCGCCTTCGTCGCCGCCCGGGCCTGCGCGACCGACCTCGACGCCGGCGGGTGCTACGCGGTCCTCGCCCTGGCCGCGATGACCGACCGGACCCCCGTACCCGCGGTGGGCCTGTTCGGCGGCCTCGTCCGCAGCCTGTCCCAGGAACTGACCGGCTGCCTGATGTTCGCTCTCGTCACCGACACCGACGACACCGGCCAAGGGCTTCACGAGCTCGCCGAGGAGACGGCCGCGCACCGCCACATCCCCGTCGCCTACCGGGCCGCGGGCCGTCGCCTCGAACTCATGCTGGTCCCCGCCGAGACCTCGGCCGACGACACCGCACTCCCGGCCGACCCGGTGATCGTGGCCACCGGTGGAGCCCGCGGCCTCACCGCCCACCTCGTCGAGGAGGTCGCGACCGACCGCGCACCACGCGGAGTGTGGCTGCTCGGCACCGGCCCGGCACCCGATCGGGCGAACACCGACCCACCCCCACCCCGGAGGGAGGCCCTGCGCGAGCTGATGACCCGGCACCCGTCGGACAACGCAGCCGCACTCGGCCGACGATACGACCGCGCCGTGCATGAGCACGAACGGCTGACGACCCTCCAGCGCCTCGAACGGCTCTGCGGGCACGACCGCGTCCACTACCGGCAGTGCGACGTGCTGGACGAGGCCGCCGTACAGAAGACCATGGACGAGATCCTGGCCGTGGAAGGCCGAGTCGACGTGCTCGTGCACGGTGCGGGCCTCGCCCGGTCCGCCGGACTCGCCCGCAAGAAGCTCGCCGACTTCCAGACCGTCCGCGACGTCAAGGTAGCCGGGTACGCGCACCTGCGCGCCGCCCTGGGAGAGCGGCGGCCCGCCCTCTGGTGCAGCGTCAGCTCGGTGTCGGCCTTCACCGGCCTGCGCGGAGAACCCGACTACGGCGGGGCCAACGAGTTCCTCCTGCTCGCCGCGGCCCACGCCCGGGAAACCGAGGGTCTCGACGAGGTCGCGCTGGTCTCCGGGCTCTGGGTGGAGTCGGGGATGGCCTCGGCCGACACCCCCGGCGGGGCCTTCCTGGCCCGGCAGGGCGAGATCGGGCAGCTGACCGACGTGCAGGGACGCGAGTTCTTCCGGCGCGAACTCCGCGACCGGGGCAGCCACGGACTGGCGACCACCTGGATCGGGGACACCGACTGGGCCACCCTCCAGCGCAACGCGCCCGGCTTCCGCGACGCGTGCCTGCGGGCCGAACCGGAACGGCCCCGCCGCGCGTCCCTCCCACCGCGCCGGGACGCCTTCCTCACCGGGCCGCCGGACCCCGACGGCCACTGGAGCGTCGAGGTCGGGCTCGACGAGCACCCCTATCTCCTGGACCATCTGGTCGACGGCCGGCCCACCCTCCCCGGGACGTTCGTCCTGGAGATGGGCGCGGAGGCCGCGGCGGCCCTGGCCCCCGGCCTCGTCCCGGTCCGGGTGACCGACGTGGTCCTGTCCCGGTTCATCCGCGCGGTCCGGCACCGCTGGCCCAGGACACTCCGGGTGTCGGCGGTCCGCGACGGCCGCCAGGTGCGGGTGCGGGTCAGCACGCCCGCGGCCGGACCCGTGCCCGAGCAGGAGCACAGCCGCATGGTGGTGCACCTGGCTGACAGATACCCGCTGGCCCCCTGGTGCCCTCCCCCCGCAACCGACCGCGGGGTGGAGGCACCCGACACCTATGCGCTGCCCGGATCCCCGGTCGAGCTGAGCGGGGTGTTCGGCGCGCTCCGAAACCACCGCCTGGAGCCCGACGGCGGCTCCGCGGAACTCCGTCTCACGTTCCCCGCCGGCGGAGGAGGCGGAATCCACTCGCGTTTCGCCCTCCCGAGCGTCGCCCTGGACTGTGTGCTGCGCACCTCGGTGCTCGACGGCGGGAACCCCGGAGAGGTCCCGGTCATCGTGCCGACCGCGCTCGGCTCCGTCGAGTTGTACGGTCCCGCCAACGACCTGGACCTGGCCGCGGCATGGCCCGAAGGACTCCCCCTCCGCCACTGGTCCGACCCCGCGACAGGCGAGGTGATCTGCGCCCTGGCCGGTGCTGACGGGCGTGCCCTCCTGCGCGTACGCGGGATCTCCGGTGCCGTCAAGGGCCGGTACGACCCAGGAACCGGCACCTGGCGGTCCGAGACCGTGTGAGACGAGCCCAGCCCACCCACGAGGAGAAACCCGTGCCGCCCGAAACAGCCCTCAAAGCCAAACCATGGACCCTGGCACTCGCCAGCATCGCGATCTTCATGCTCATGCTCGACGTGACCGTGGTCAACGTCGCTCTCCCGGACCTGCGGACCTCACTCGGCGCGGACTTCTCCGACCTCCAGTGGGTGATCGACTCCTACACGCTGACCCTTGCCGCGTTCCTTCTCACCGGCGGTTCGCTCGCCGACCGGCTGGGCCGCAAGCGCGTGTTCACCCTCGGTCTGGTCCTGTTCGTCCTGTCCTCGCTGGCTGCGGGCCTGGCTCAGGACGTCCTCACCCTCAACCTCGCCCGCGGCGTCCAGGGCGCGGGAGCGGCCGTCCTGTTCTCCGTCGGTCCCGCGCTCATCGGCCATGAGTTCCGCGGCGCCGACCGCGGCAAGGCCTTCGGGGTGTTCGGCGGGGTCGCGGGACTGGCGCTGGCCGTGGGCCCGCTGGTCGGCGGCTTCCTCACGGACGCGCTCAGCTGGCGCTGGATCTTCCTGGTGAACGTGCCGATCGGGGCACTCGCCCTGGTCGCGGGCCTGCTGTTCCTGCGGGAGTCACGGGAACCGGCCGCTCACGGCATCGACTGGGCCGGCATGGTGACCTTCGGCGCGGGCCTCGCACTGATCGTGCTCGGGTTCCTGCGTGGTGAGGCCGCCGGCTGGACCAGCGCCCCGATCGCCGCCGCGTTCGCGGGCGGCGCAGGCCTGATCGTGGTGTTCGTCTGGGTGGAAAAGCGCCTGGGCGACCGGGCGATGTTCGACCTGAGCCTGCTGCGGATCCCGACCTTCACCGGGGTGTGCCTGGCCACGTTCCTGTCCAACGCGACGAGCCTGGCCGCGGTGTTCCTGCAGATCTCCTACGTGCAGAACGTGCTCGGTTACTCCCCGTGGGACACCGGCCTGCGCTTCATGCCGATGATGCTCACGCTGTTCGTGGTCGCCGCGCTGACCGGCGGTCTCCTGGCCTCTGTGCCACCCGGCCTGCTGATCGGATCCTCCATCGGACTCATCGGCCTCGGCATGGGGTTGATCGTCCTGGTGGAGCCGGGCAGCTCCTGGACCGCGATGCTCCCCAGCATGATCGTCACCGGGATCGGCATGGGCCTGTTCAACCCGCCGCGCGCCGCGGTCACCATCGGCGTCGTCCGCCCCGAGAAGGCCGGCATGGCCTCGGGCATGGGGGAGACCTTCCAGCAGGTCGGCGTCGCCGTCGGAATCGCCGGGTTCGGGGCCCTGTTCCACCACAAGGTCGTCAGCGCGTTCGTCGCCTCCGACGCGGGCACCGCCCTGGGCGGGCACGCGGACGCCGTCGCCCAGACCGTGGCCAGCGGCGGGACCAGCAAACTGGCGGAGACGGTGCCCGCGGACTCGCTCGGCGAGGCGACCACCGCGGCCCGGCAGGCCTTCGTCGACGCGCTCTGTGACGTCATGGTGTTCTGCGCACTGGTCGCCGCGGTCGGCGCGGCCATCGCCTTCCTCAGCATCCGCACCGGCGATCTCCACGAGAGCGCCCAGAGCGAACCCGAAGTACCGGCGGCGTTGTGACGCAGACCCACCGCGGGCGTGCCCTGGCCCGTGGCGCGGTGCTGTGTCCGCGCCCCAGGGCGGGAGCGGAACTGCGGCTGTTCCTGTTCCACCATGCCGGCGGGTCGCACCTCCTCTACAAGGGCTGGGAGCAGGAGTTCCCCGACGAGGTGGAGATCTGCCTGCTGGACGCGCCGGGCCGGGGGCGGCTGCACGGCCAGCCGCTCCTCGACAACAGCACCGACCTGGTGGACTTCTTTCGGGACACCCTCCTGCCGTGGACGGGCCGTCCGTTCGCCTTTTTCGGGCACAGCATGGGCGCGCTGATCGCCTACGAGCTGACGCTACGGCTGGCGGCGGCGGGGGAGGCCACCCCCGTGTGGCTGGGCCTGTCCGCCTGCGCGGCGCCCCAGCGGACGAGCACGGGCACGCATAGAGTGGACCGTCGCTTCACCGAAGACGAACTGCGTGGCTGGCTGCGCTCGGCAGGGGACACCCCGGAGGCACTTCTGGACGACGCGTCCCTGTGGCGGATCTTCGGACCGATCTTCCGCAGCGACTTCGCGCTGGCCGGCTCCTGGCGTCCCGACCCGGCCGCCGAGCCGCTGGCCGTGCCGATGTCGGTGTTCGGGGGCGAGGAGGACAGGACCGTCAGCCGCGAGCAGCTCGCCGCGTGGGCGTCCCGCACGGAGCACTTCCTCGGCCTCCACCTGTACCGCGGGGGCCATTTCTACCTGACCGGCCACCGCCGCCGGGTCGCACGACAGATCGCCGTCTCCTCCGCTCTGACCCTGTCCGCCAGGAAAGGCTTCACATGAAGTTCCTCGCCTTCTCCGGAAGCCTGCGAACCGCCTCGTTCAACACCGCCGTCATCCGGACCGCCGCCGGGCTCTGCACCCCGCCGGCCACCATGACGATCTACGACGGTCTCGGCCGGCTTCCCTACTTCAACCACGAGATCGAGACCACGTCCCTGCCCGCCGAGGCCGCCGACTTCCGGGCCCGGCTGGAGGCCGCCGACGCCGTGCTGATCTCGGCTCCCGAGTACGCCCACGGCATGTCCGGCGTCCTGAAGAACGGCCTGGAATGGGTGGTGGGCGGTGGCGAACTCGTCGACAAACCCGTCGGGATCACCTCGGCGTCGTCCGGATTCACCGGCGGGGACCGCGCCCAGGCATGGCTGAAGGAGACCCTCCTGGTCATGGGGGCACGGATCCTTCCCGAGTCGTTGCTGATCGGGTCCGCCAGCGGCAAGATCACTGATGGGCGGGTCACCGACGAGGAGACCCTGGCCGGGCTGCGCCACCTTCTGGAGGCCATGGGCAAGGCCGCGCAGGAGAAGGTCGAGTACTGATCCGTCAGCGCCGGCCGATGTGCCTGAGCGGCAGACCGTCGCCCGCCAGCACCACCTGGGCGAGGGCACCGGCCAGCTCGGTGAGCCGGCGGGTGCCCTCGGCGCCCAGATGAAGATAGGGCGCCAGGTCCAGCCGGTCGGTGTCGGCCTCGACGGCCCGGCGCAGCTCCCTCCCCTGCTCGGTCAGGCCGCCTTGGGCGTCGAGCAGCCCGCGCTCCCGCAGCCGCTCCTGTGCCGCCGCCCATTCTGCCGGAGACCAACCGCGCGTGGCCTGGAGGAACGACGGTTTCCAGTTCGTCCCGGTCGCGGTGTGGGTCACCAACGCCTCCAGCCCGCCCAGGCCGGCCGCCGCGAGCGCGATCAGATGGCCGTCCCCACGATGCTCACGCAGCAGGGTCGTGGCATGCCACAGGGCCAGATGCGGCTGCTCGGGCACCGGCAGGTCCGCGTTCGCCGAGTACAGCGGCCGCCCGGATCGTGCACATCCCTCGGTGGCCCTCAGGGCCAGGGCCGCCGCCTCGGCCAGCTCCGGTGAGGCGACCGCAGCATTCCCGAGAAGCCGGGTCAGGTAGGCGTCGGTGATCCGCAGCCGTTGCCGCAGCACCGTCTCCGGCGAGGCCGTGTCCCAGACTCCGGGTATGTGCTCCGCGACGAGCGCCGGATGGAAGTTGTAGAAGGTGGCGACGACCACCCCCGCACCCACCCTCCCGAAAGGCGCGGCCCGCCCCGCCAGGTAGGCCGCTGGCCCGCCCGC
>JBDSTJ010000436.1:0-7495 GCA_039928335.1 Streptosporangiaceae bacterium
AGGACTCCTTCGTCAACACCCTCGCGGACTACTTCCGGCAGCAGGGCGCGACCGTCACGACCCTGCGCTTCGGTTTCCCCGAGACCGTCCTGGACGATCTCGCGCCCGACCTGGTCGTCCTGTCGCCCGGCCCCGGCCGGCCCACCGACTTCGACACCCAGTCCCTGCTCAAGGCCATCGACGCGCGGGGCCTGCCCTCGTTCGGGGTCTGCCTGGGACTGCAGGCGATGGTCGAGCACGCCGGCGGCGAGCTCGCGCTCCTGCCCTACCCCCAGCACGGCAAGCCCGGCCGGGTCCAGATCTCCGGCGGTTCGGTGCTGGCGGGCCTGCCGCAGACCTTCACCGCGGCCCGCTACCACTCGCTGCACACCACCGCGGACCTGATCGGCTCCGGTGGCTTCGAGATCACCGCGACCACGGCCGACGGCGTCGTCATGGCCATCGAGGATCCCGCACGCAGGCGCTGGGCCGTCCAGTTCCACCCCGAGTCGATCCTCACTGCGGCCGGCGGCTCAGGCCACCGCATCATCGCCAACGTCCTTCGGCTGGCCCGTTCCTGAGGCCGGAGAGGATCCCGGAAAGTCGCGCGTTATCCATGCATGAGCCGGGGCAGTAGGCAGGCCATGTACACGATTCTCTGGCTTATCGCGGTCGTTCTGGTCATCAGCGGCATCTACACGATTCTCGCGCGGCGCGACCTCCTGTGGGGGATCGTGCTCATCGTCGTCGGCCTTATCGTCGGGCCCGGCGGCGTGAGCATCTTCCACTGACCCCCTGAAAACCCCACGCCGCCCGGAGTCCCTCCGGGCGGCATTTCCTTTCCTGCGCTTGTCCTTGGCCGACTCCGTCTGATCCCTCAGCTGGGACCGGTACCGGGCGGCGAACCTGGGGTCGTCCAGGAGGCCCAGAAAGTCCACCAGCTCCTCCGCCTGTGCCGCGTCGATGACGGCCATTTCCGTCTCGGTCAGGGGTCTCCGGCTCACCGGGACACCCTAACTCCGCGGACACCACCGGGACAGAGCGGTCATTCTTCTCATGGCCCGCTCCCGATCGACGGATCTACAACGTAAAGGCGCTGCCCCGCTGCGGCCGGCGCGAACGCACTGCGCCAGGATGTCGGCATGGAAATCACCGGCGTGCTGCAGAAACAGGCGTGGCTGGACAACGTCCTGCCACCGGTCGAGCAGGTCAGGCCGGGCCTGTGGTCGATCCCGGTGCCGCTGCCCAACAATCCACTGCGTTACGTCATCGTGTACGTGCTGGAACTGCCCGACGGCATCGCCCTGGTCGACGCCGGGTGGAACACCCCGGAAGCCTGGAACGCCCTCTGTTCGGGGATCGAGACCGCCGGATATGCCATCACCGACGTCAAGGGTGTGCTGGTCACGCACCTGCATCCCGACCACTACGGGCTGGCGGGGCGGGTGCGGCAGGAGTCCGGTGCGTGGGTCGCGCTGCACCCGGCCGATGCGGGGCTGCTACGGGAGCGCTACCGCGACTTCGACGGGCTGATCGTGGCGATGAAGCGGCAGATGAAGAGGCACGGTGTGCCCGACGAGGAGGCCGGGCAGCTGGCGGACGCCTCCAGAAGCCTGCTGCCGCTCGTCCACCACACCGAGCCCGAGCTCATGCTGGAGGACGGAGTCAACGTGCCGTTGCCGGGATGGAACCTGCGCACGGTGTGGACTCCCGGACACTCGCCGGGGCATGTCTGCTTCTACGACACCGACCGCAACCTGCTGCTGTCCGGTGACCATGTGCTGCCCAGGATCACCCCGGCGATCATCGTGCATCCGCAGCAGCGGCACAATCCGCTCGCTGACTTCTACGCTTCGCTGGAGAAGGTTCGCGACCTGGATGTCGAGGAGGTGTTGCCGGCGCACGAATACCGCTTCGCCGGGCTGGCCGACCGGGTGACGGCGCTGGCGGCCCACCACACGGCGCGGCTCGCGGAGATCGAGACACTGGTCCGTAGGAGCGCCGAGGCCCCCACCGCCTGGAGTGTGGCCTGCGATCTGACCTGGTCCCGGCCGTGGGAGCAGATCCAGTCGTTCATGCGCAGGACCGCGATGCTGGAGACGCTCGCGCATCTGGTCATGCTGGAGACACAGGGCAGGGTCACCTCTGCCGCGGACGGTGACGGGATCAGCCGCTGGCGGTGACGGGCGGCGCCGGGCTCGCGGCGCGTTCAGTCGGTGTCCAGTGGCCCCGGGCCGATGTAGCCGCAGGTGGTGGGCCTGGCGGTGCGCATCTCGGCATGGAAGGAGTCGTGCTGGATCCGGTCGGGTTGCATGCCGAGCTGCTGGAGCCTGGTGACCGTCTCGGCCATCATGGCGGTGGGCCCCGCGACGAAGGCGTCGTGGTCCGACCAGTCCCCGACCTTCGACAGCACGTCCGAGACCCGGCCCCGCAGGCCCTCGTAGGAGGGGTCCTCGGACACGACGGGTAGCACCCGGAGTAGGGGATGGGCCGCCTCCAGCAGGCGCAGGTCCGCCAGGTCGTACAGGTCCCGCTCAGTCCGCGCGCCGAAGATCAGGTGGATCTGCCTGCCGTCCTCCGCGGTGAGGGCGTGTTCGATGACGGCTTTGATCGGCGCGAGCCCGGTGCCACCGGCGACGCAGAGCAGGTCCCGGTCGGAGTCGGGGTCCAGGCCCATCGTGCCGAGCGCGGGGCCGAGCAGGATCGAGTCGCCGAGCCGGGTGTGCCGGACCAGTGACCCGCTGACCCAGCCGCCGGGCAGGGCCCGCACGTGCAGCCGGAGCAGACCGTCCGCACGGGGGGCGTTGGCGATGGAGAACGGCCGCCAGACGCGTGGCCAGCGGGAGGTCTGCACGGTGACATGCTGCCCGGCGGTGAAGGGCAGGTGCTGGCCCGGTCGTAGGGTCAGCACCGCGATGTCGGGGGCGCGCAGGCTGTGCTCGACAACCTCGGCGATCCACCAGGGTGGGGAGATCTCGGCGTCGGCACGGGCGGCGTCGGTCATCAGGGTGGCCGCCGCGGTGTAGGCGGCCGACCAGGCCGCCTCGACCTCGGGAGTCCAGGCCTCGCCGAGGAACTTGCGGATCGTGGCGAGCAGCGCGGTGCCGACCGCCCCGTAGTGCTCGTCGAACACGCCGAACTTACGGTGGTCGCGTCCCAGCTGGGACAGGTAGGACGCGAGGGCGTCGGGGCTGTCGAGGCTCCAGACGATGGTGGTGAGTCCTCGGAACAGCCGGTCGCGTTGGACGTCCATCGACGGCGGGAACATCGCCCGAAGCCGTGGGCTTTCGGCGAAGAGCCTGCCGTAGAAATAGGCGGCTGCTTTCTCCGTGTGCGGCTCGATAAGCGAAAAACTCTCTTTGACTATCCGGGGATTGAGTGCCATGCGTCAATTCGCCCCCCTGGCGGAATTGGGTTTCAGGGCACCTCGCGAAGCCCGCTCATGAACCCCCCACAGCCGCATGAGATCCGTACGCTTGGTACATCCTGCTTAGCTGGGAGTGTTACACCCCAGGTAGAGAAGCTCAACCGATTCGCGACAAGACGTCCATACGACTACGGTGGGTAGTCATACAGCCATTAAGAGTAATGGGCATCGGTGGGAGAATACCTTTCGGTATGACAGATCTGACTACCCGGGTGACGTCGGAATTCGGCTCTGTGTCCTCGCTGGGGGAATAGTCCTGTAACCGCGGAGTGGAATCCTCCCCGGTGGTGTCCGGTCAGGGTTGCGGGGCCGCAGACTGTGTGATCCTGGTGGCCGGAGGTCGTGGAGTTGCGGCAAGCTACTCGTGGGGAGGACGCTCACGGACGGCCCGAAACCGTCAGATGTGCGCCATGATGTCCAGCAGGCGACTGATCAACGGAGGCGCGCATGGTAGTCCCAAGGAAGCCGTTGATCGGTGTGACCACCTATCTGGACCCCGCGCGCTGGGGTGTCTGGGTGCGGGAGGCGGCGCTCCTGCCCACCTCCTACCTCAGGTCGGTCGAACGGTCCGGCGGCATTCCCGTGCTGCTGCCCCCGCTGGAGAGTCTCGCCGGGGTCGACGGACTCCTGGCCGCGCTGGAGGGCATCATCATCGCCGGCGGTCCCGACGTCGACCCGGTGCTCTACGGTCAGGAGCGGCACGAGGCCACCGGCGCGCCGCACCCGCGCCGCGACCGGTTCGAGTTGGGCCTGATCCGCGCGGTCATCGAGGCGGACCTGCCGTTCCTGGCGATCTGCCGGGGCATGCAGCTGCTCAACGTCGCCCGGGGTGGCCATCTCATCCAGCACCTGCCCGACGTGGTCGGCCACGACGGGCACGCGCCCAACCCCGGCCGGTTCGCCAAGCACCGGGTGCAGATCAGCCCCGGCAGCGCGATCGGCAGGATCCTCGGCGAGGTCTCCGACGTGCCGACCTACCACCACCAGGCCGTGCAGCGTCTGGGCAAGGGTCTGGTCCCGGTGGCCTGGGCCAAGGACCAGGTGGTCGAGGCGATCGAGCTGCAGGGCCACCGGTTCGGCCTCGCCGTGCAGTGGCACCCCGAAGAGGGCGACGACCTGCGCCTGTTCGAGGCCCTCGTCAAGGAAGCCCTGGTCGGCTAGCCGGTTCTCAGTACGACTTGGGCAGTCCCAGGTCGTTCTGGGCGATATGCGCCAGGACCAGTTCCTCGGCGACCGGGATGTTCTTGCCGATCCGGGCGTCCCGGAACATCCGCGCCACCGGGTACTCCAGGGAGTAGGCCATGCCGCCATGCACCTGGAAGGCGCGGTCGGCGGCCTGCCAGGCCGCGTCGGCCGCGGTGAGCTTGGCGATGTTGGCCTCCGAGCCGCAGGCCTCACCCCGGTCCCACAGCCAGGCCGCCTTGTAGGTCATCAGCCTGGCCAGCTCCGTCTGTGCCTTGATCTTGGCGAGCGGGAACGCGACGGCCTGGTTCGTGCCGATCGGCCGGCCGAACGGGGCGCGCTCCCTGGCGTAGTCACAGGCGATCAGCAGCGCGGCGTCGGCTCCGCCGACGCCGGCGGCCGCGGCGAGGATCCGCTCGGGGTTGAGGATGTCCCACAGCACCGAGAATCCGCCGTCGACCTGCCCGATGACCCGGTCGGCCGGCACCCGAACGTCGTCGAGGAAGACCATGCTGGAGGCGACGGTGTTGGTGCCGAGCTTGGGGATCGGCTGGTAGCTGAGGGTGCCGGCGGCGAGCGCCGCGCGGACGTCGAGGAGGAACACGGTGAAGCCGTTGAGCCGGGGCTTGGCCTCGGCCGCCGGGATCGTGCGCGTCACCAGCAGCATGTGGTCGGCGCGTTCGACTCCGGAGATCCAGATCTTCTGCCCCTTGATCAGCCAGTCGCCGCCGTCCTGCCGGGCGTGGGTGGAGATGTTGACGGCGTTGCTGCCGGCGTCGGGTTCGGTGAGGGCGAAGCAGGTCTCGATCTCCCCGGCGGCCAGGCCGGGAAGAAGGGCGCGCTTCTGGTCCTCGGTGCCGTGCCGGGTGAGGGTCAGCGCGCCGAACCCGGGGGTGAGGAGGTAGAGGAAGGAGGCGGCGGCTCCGGCCCCCGACAGCGACAGCGTCTCCAGGGCGACGGCGAGTTCGAGCAGCCCCTGGCCACCGCCGCCGTACTCTTCGGGGACGGCCAGGCCGAGCCAACCGCCGGCGCCGAGTTCGCGCCAGATCTCCTCGGGCCAGCGTTTGTCGGTGTCGCACCGGTCCCAGTAGTCCAGCCCGTACTTGCCGGTGATCGCGGTGATGCCGTCACGGACGGCCAGGGCGCTGTCCGGCAGGTCGAAGTCCATGGAGCAGACGATATCCGATTCAGTAAGTGATTACTGACATCGGTCGGGCCGGGTGTAGACGTTCATGGTGGGGGAGCGGAGGAACCCGATGAGGGTGAGCCCCGCCTCGGCCGCGAGGGACACCGCCAGCGAGGAGGGCGCGGAGACCGCCGCGAGCGCCGGGATACCCGCCATCCACGCCTTCTGGGTGAGCTCGAACGAGGCCCGGCCGCTGACCAGGAGCACCTGACCGCGCAGCGGCAGCAGGCCCTCGCGCACCGAATGCCCGACCACCTTGTCGACCGCGTTGTGCCGTCCCACGTCCTCCCGCAGGCACCGGAGCTCGCCGGCGGCGCTGAAGAGGCCGGCGGCGTGCAGGCCGCCGGTCCGGGAGAAGACCTTCTGGGCTTGGCGCAACGTGTCGGGCAGAGCCGCCAGGACGGCGGGGTCCAGATGCACGGGGTCGTCCGCCACGTCCCAGCGGGCGCGCTTGGCCAGATCCCCGATGCTGGCCTTGCCACACACCCCGCACGCGCTGGTGGTCGGGAAGTTACGGGTCACGTCCGGCGCGAGGATGTGCGGTGCCAGCCGTACGTCCACGACGTTGTAGTTGTCGTCGCCCGCCGTGCAGTAACGCAGGTCGCGCAGGTCGGCGGCCTCGGTGATGACGCCTTCGGCCAGCAGGAACCCGGTGACCAGGTCGAAGTCGTCGCCGGGCGTCCGCATGGTGACCGTCAGTGGCTCACCGGCCAGCCGGATCTCCAGCGGTTCCTCGGCGGCGAGGGTGTCGATCCGCTTCGTGGCGGTGCCGTCGGCGAAGCGGGTGATCGGGTGCCGGACGGTCACGCGGCCCATCAGGCGCGGACCAGGCGGATGATCACGGACTTGGAGGTCGGGGTGTTACTCACGTCGGCGGTGCTGTCGAGCGGAACGAGCACGTTGGTCTCCGGGAAGTAGGCCGCGCAGCAGCCGCGCGAGGTCGGATAGGAGATCACCCTGAATCCGGGCGCGGTCCGGTCCGTGCCCTCCCACTCACTGACCAGATCCACCAGGTCCCCGTCGGCGAACCCCAGGTCCGCGAGGTCCTCGGGATTCACGAACACGACCCTGCGGCCGGCCTTGACACCCCGGTACCGGTCGTTCAGTCCGTAGATCGTGGTGTTGTACTGGTCGTGGCTGCGCACGGTCTGCAGGACCAGCCGCCCCGGCGGGACGCCCAGGATCTCCAGCGGATTGACGGTCAGCCGTGCCCGGCCGGTCAGGGTGGGGAAGGTCCGGGAGTCCCGGGGCGCGTGCGGAAGGGCGAAACCGGCCTCGACCCGCTGGTTGAACCCGGTGAACCCCGGGATCACCTGCGCGATGTGGTCGCGGATCACGCCGTAGTCCCCGGCCATCGCCTTCCAGCCCAGGTCGAGATCGAGAGTGGACTCGGCGAGACGGCAGACGATGTCGACCTCGGACAGCAGGTGCGCGGAGGCGGGCGCGAGCCGGCCCCGGGAGGCGTGGACCATGCCCATCGAGTCCTCCACCGACACGAACCTGCCGCCGTCGGCCTCGGTCCGGCCGAGGGTCGGCAGGATCAGCGCCCGGTCGCCGGTCACCCCGTGCGACCGGTTGAGCTTGGTCGACACCTGAACGGTCGACATCGGCACCAACGTCTTCGGCCTCGCGGATGTCTCCATCAACAACCTCGGCGGACTCGCAGCTGGCAGCTACACGCTCATCACCTCCGCCGGAATCACCGGCACGGTCGATCCCGC